>NZ_JBHUKY010000033.1:325890-487792 GCF_042684125.1 Paenibacillus rhizoplanae
TGTGTTCTCTCCGTTGAAGGAAGCAAACTGGCGGAGCAGGTCCTTCTGCTCATCGCTGAGCTTGCTAGGTGTCACTACGATGACGCGGACATGCTGATCGCCGACGCCGTTGCCGCGAAGATGCGGAACCCCTTTGCCTTTGAGACGGAAGAAGGTTCCGGTCTGAGTGCCTGCCGGGATCTTAAGCTTCACCTTCTCGGTCAGCGTTGGGATCTCAATCTCGTCACCAAGCGCCGCCTGAGCGAACGTCAAGGGAACCTCGCACATAATATCGTTGTTCTCGCGCTCGAAGAAATCATGATTCTTCACGCGGATCACAATGTACAGGTCTCCGGCCGGGCCGCCGCGTGTGCCGCCTTCGCCTTCACCAGTCATGCGCAGCTGCGCGCCGTCATCGACACCGGCAGGGATACGCACATGGATCTTGCGCTGTCTCTTCACTTTGCCTTGACCTGCACAGGTGGTGCATTTCTCTTTGATGATTTTGCCTGTGCCGCTGCAATGGGAGCAGGGACGGCGGTTACGCATCTGTCCAAGCGGTGTATTCTGCACGAATTCCTGTTGCCCGCTGCCATGGCAGACGGAACAGGTCTCCGGCTTCGTACCCGGCTTGGCTCCGGAGCCAAAGCAGGTATCGCAGGTCTCCGTGCGCGGAATGGTAATATCGGTCTCTTTGCCGAACACCGCTTCCTTGAATTCAATGGTCATTGTATACTGCAAATCGCCGCCGCGCTGTGGTGCATTCGGATCACGCCGTCCACCGCCGCCGCCGAAGAACATATCGAAGATATCACCAAGACCGCCGAAATCTCCACCACCGCCGCCAAAGCCGCCGCCCATTCCCTGATTAGGGTCAATATGCCCATATTGGTCATACCGCGCCCGCTGTTGTCCGTCACTCAGGACATCATAGGCTTCCTTAACCTCTTTGAACTTGGCCTCAGCATCACTGGCTTTATTCACATCGGGATGGTACTGGCGCGCCATCTTGCGGTAGGCCTTCTTCACTTCGTCTTCTGAAGCATCTCTTCCGAGGCCCAGAACCTCATAATAATCACGTTTATCTGCCACTGCTTTCACCTCCGTACATCGTTAATTTCCCCTATATACATGGTAAAAGGAAAGCCAAAACCCGGGATGCCCCGGTCTTGACCTTCCCTCTCACCACATTAGAATTTATCGTCTAAGGTTACCCTTGATTCTTCTCATCGTCAACCACTTCGTAATCCGCATCTACCACGTTATCCTTCTTGGCATTGCCTTCAGAAGCATCCTGACCCGCTTCAGCGGCCTGCTGTTCCTGTGCAGCCTGCTCATACAGTTTGACGGACAACTGCTGTACAATCTCATTCAGCGCCTCTGTAGCGGCAGTGATTTCTTCCAGGTTGTCGGTTTCCAGCGCAGCCTTCACCTTGTCCTTGGCTTCATTAGCTTTGTCGATCTCGGAAGCATCGACCTTGTCGCCCAGATCCTTGATTACTTTATCTGTGGAGTATACGAGCTGGTCAGCACCGTTCTTGGCTTCAACCAGTTCTTTACGCTTACGGTCTTCTTCAGCGTGCAGCTCGGCATCCTTCATCATCTGTTCCACTTCTGCGTCACTCAGACCGCTGGAAGAAGTGATGGTGATCTTCTGGCTCTTGTTGGTACCTTTATCTGTAGCAGAGACATTAACGATACCGTTGGCGTCGATGTCGAAGGTAACTTCGATCTGCGGTACGCCGCGCGGTGCCGGTGGAATCTCGTTCAGCATGAAGCGTCCCAGCGTCTTGTTGCCGTTCGCCATCTCGCGTTCACCCTGCAATACGTGGATTTCCACGCTAGGCTGGCTGTCTGCGAAGGTCGAGAACACCTGCGATTTGCTTGTAGGGATCGTAGTGTTGCGCTCAATCATCTTCGTGAACACGCCGCCTGCAGTTTCGATACCGAGGGACAGCGGAGTTACGTCGAGGAGTACTACGTCTTTTACATCCCCAGTCAGTACGCCCGCTTGAACAGCAGCACCCAGGGCTACTACTTCATCCGGGTTAACACCTTTGTGCGGATCTTTGCCTGTAAGTTTCTTAATCGCATCCTGTACGGCAGGAATACGAGTCGATCCGCCGACCAGTACGATTCTGTGCAGATCAGCAGGCGTCATACCAGCATCCTTCAGCGCTTGACGGGTAGGTCCCAGCGTGCGCTCAACCAGGCTTGCAGTCAGCTCGTCGAACTTGGCACGGGTCAGGTTGATCTCCAAGTGCTGAGGCACTCCGTCAACTACCGTGATGAACGGAAGCGATACTGTAGTTGTAAGTACGCCGGACAGCTCTTTCTTCGCTTTTTCCGCAGCATCCTTCAGACGTTGAACAGCCGCTTTGTCCTTGCTCAGGTCAATGCCCTGCTCTTTCTTGAATTCAGCTACGAGGTAATCCATAACCAGTTGGTCAAAATCATCCCCGCCCAGACGGTTGTCACCGCTGGTAGCCTTTACTTCAAAGAAGCCGTCGCCCAGTTCAAGAATGGATACGTCGAAGGTACCGCCGCCAAGGTCATAGACCAGGATGGTGTGATCTTCGGATTTCTCCAGACCGTAAGCAAGAGCAGCTGCTGTTGGCTCGTTGACAATACGCAGCACTTCAAGGCCAGCGATTTTGCCTGCATCCTTGGTAGCCTGACGCTGGCTGTCATTGAAATAAGCAGGAACTGTAATAACCGCCTGAGTTACCGTCTGGCCCAGATAGGCTTCAGCATCGGATTTCAGCTTCTGAAGAATCATAGCCGAGATTTCCTGTGCAGAATAGTCTTTGCCGTCAATGCTTTCTTTGTGGCCTGTACCCATGTGGCGCTTGATCGAAGCGATCGTACGGTCCGGGTTCGTGATGGCCTGGCGTTTTGCCGTTTCACCGACGATACGCTCGCCGTCTTTCTTGAAGCCTACAACCGATGGGGTTGTACGCGCGCCTTCCGGATTCGGGATAACGACGGCTTCGCCGCCTTCCATAACGGCAACGCAAGAGTTCGTGGTTCCTAAGTCAATACCGATAACTTTACTCACTGTAATGTGCCTCCTCAGAAATAATGTGAAGCCCGGGGCTTCATCCATTTTTTATTATCTTATATAGAACAGAACTACATGCTGACTTTGACCATGGCCGGACGAAGAACCTTATCCTTCAGGAGATAGCCCTTCTGGACCTCTTCCGTCACGATGCCTTCCTCGTGCTCCTCGCTCTCCACCTGCATGATCGCCTGATGATATTCAGGGTTAAATGGCTGTCCTACCACTTCCATGGCTGTAAGTCCTTCAGACATAAGGACTCCCTCCAGCTGCCGGAAAATCATATTCACGCCTTTGATGAACGCTTCAGCGTCTGCACCTGCTGCAGGAGTCGCCAGTGCGCGTTCAAAGTTATCCATTACCGGAAGCAGCTCGGTTACAAGCTTAGACGTTGCGTACTTCGCCAGCTCTTCCTTTTCTTTCTGGGTCCGGCGGCGGAAGTTATCGAAATCAGCCTGCACACGCAAAGTGCGCGCCTGATGTTCATCTGCAAGCTCCTGCAGCTTTCTGTATTCCTCATTGTCTGAAGCCGCCTCGCCGGCCTCTTCAGCCGTAAATGAGCCGCTGTCTGCTCCAGCTTCAGCCTCATCGGCCGCCTGGTTCTCATTCACCTTAGGATCATTCTTCTCATTCATTTCTTGAACCTTTTCCTCTTTCAAGTTGTCTTCACCTCCTTAATATCATTCACGATGGACTAGTACACTCTGTTCACTTATACCAGTGTGCCAGCATCGCTGTCAAATCCCGGGATAGAATCCCCAGAATACCCATTACTCGCGCGTACTCCATACGGGTCGGGCCGAGGATGCCGATGCTCCCAAGCGGCTTACCGTCCAGTGAATAGGTCGCGGTAATCAGACTACAGTTGGCAAAAGCCTCATGCTTATTCTCTGTACCTATGCGCACTTGCATTCCTGTTCCGCCGCTGGCCGGGGTAAGCATTTTGAGCAGGGTAGGTGTCTCTTCCAGCAGATCCAGAATAGTCTTCACCTTATCGACGTCCTTGAACTCCGGCTGGGTGAGCATATTCGTAGCTCCGCTTAGGTAGATACGCTGTTCATGGTCGCTCTCAAGCGCCGTATCCAGCACCTGCATTAATTCTTCATAGTGGGAGATGTGGCGCTGCATTTCTTCACCCAGCTCGGAATAGAGCTGACTCTTCAGCTTGTAGAGCGGTACATTGACCAGCTTGCTGTTCAACAGATTAACGACCTTCTCCATCTCGGATACTGATATCTCCGGAGGAAGGCTTACGGTCTTGTTCTCTACCTGCCCGGTGCTGGTAACGATAATCGCCACAGCGGTCTTGTCATCGAGCGGAAGCAGCTGGAAATGGCGCAATGAAGTATGAAAAACCTCCGGTCCAAGCAGGATGGAAGTATAATTCGTCATATTGGAAAGAATCATTGCCGCATGTTGGATGACCTGCTCCGTAGCATTCAGCTTCTCTGCGAAAAAAGCGCGGATCGTGCCCAGTTCGGCCGTTTCGGCGGAATTCCACGGTACCAGATGATCCACATAATAGCGGTAGCCCTTATGGGACGGGATTCTCCCCGCCGAAGTATGAGGTTGCTCCAGATAACCCAGATCCTCCAGATCGGCCATTTCGTTGCGGATCGTGGCAGGACTGTAGCCCACATCCCCGCGTTTCGAGATACTGCGCGAGCCTACCGGCTCAGCGGAAGAAATATAATCATCGACAATGGCATTCAATATCATTCTCTGGCGTTCAGTTAACATGTTATTCCCTCCTATCCGGCTGTGGCTCCGATTCGTTAGCACTCTAACGAGATGAGTGCTAACCACTAATACAAAAATACCAAACTGACCTCGGCATTGTCAAGTGAGTTCAGCAACTTGATTGCGCCTATTTTAGTTAAAGCAATATAACATCCATACATCCATCAGGCATCATTGTTGTACGTTGTGCTTGTATCTGCAAAAAACCACTGTCACCCTGAAGCATCAGCTTCCCGGAGAACAGTGGTTTCTTATTATATAGTTTACCGGGGCTATGGCCCGCCGGATTAGTCCAGTCTCTTCAGCACGGCGATCTCGTCGCAGGCATGCTGCTTCTTGCAGTTCACACAATCGGTCCAGACCTTCTCGGGGAAAATCTCCTTCTGCACCACATCGAAGCCGTTCTTAAGGAAGAAGTCCACGGCATAGGTCAGTGCCATAATCTTCGGGATTCGCTGCCGTCTGGCTTCTTCAACCAGCTTCTCCAGAATCATCGTGCCTACGCCCTTGCCCTTGCCTTCATCACGCAGTCCAATGGAACGGACCTCAACAAGATCACTTCCGAGCCGGAACAAGGAACCGCAGCCGACAAATTTGCCGCCGATCTCGGCGATCACGAACTGGTCGATCTGGCGGGTCAGTGCTTGCCTTGAACGGGGCAGCATAATCCCCTGCCTGGCATACTCCTCTATCATCAGATACAGCGGCTCTACATCTTCCACCGTAGCATTTCTGCATATCACTTGCTGCTCCCCCGCAGGAGAAGCCTTTTGGAAATGATCCGTTTTGACAAGCACCTTGACTCACCCCTCGTTGTTAATATGAATAAATATACAACAGAGTGAATTACAATTCAAGAGGTATTTCAAAATTAAACCTCTGTCAAAGCACCGACAAATTCCCCGAAAACATCGTTGCCAAACAGGATTCCCTGCTTGCTCAGGCGATAGGTGTCCCCGGCCTGCTCCAGCAGTCCTGCCTTCAGCATTTTATGCAGCGGTGCGGCAAAAACAGCCTCCAGCGGCTTCCCGAACTGCGAGCGGAACGCTGCATCCGATACCCCTTCGCGCATCCGCAGGCCGACCATCATGAAATCCTCCATCGCCTCCTGCTCGGAGATCTCAAAGCTGTCCAGACGCGGCAGCCCGCTGCGCGAAGCCTCGTTATACGGGTTCACGCCCTTGATATTCATGTGCCGCTGCCGGCCCACATATCCATGTGCACCTGCTCCAAGGCCATAATAATCCTCGTTGCGCCAGTACGTGATATTGTGGCGGCTCTCCAGCCCCGGCTTGGCAAAGTTACTGATCTCATACTGCGTATACCCTGCGGCCTCCATAGTAGACATAAGCAGCAAATACATCGCCAGCTCATCCTCTTCATTCGGCAGCGGAAGCTTGTTCTTGTTGAACAGGGTGTGGAACAGCGTGTTCTCCTCCACCTTCAGGCTGTAGATGGAATAATGCGGAAGATCCAGCGCCAGCGCCTTGTCAATGCTCTCTCTGAGCATATCCACCGTCTGGTTCGGCAGGCCGAACATCAAATCCAGCGACAGGTTATCCAGACCAACCGCACGGGCATTCTCCAGACTGCGGTATACGTCGTTCACATCATGAATCCGGCCGATTCCGCTCAGCAGCTCATTCTGGAAGGCCTGCACCCCAAAGCTGACCCGGTTGACTCCGCCTTCCTTCATGACTCTGAGCTTATCAATATCGGTAGTGCCGGGGTTAGCTTCCATAGAGAACTCAATATTCTCGTCCCACTGGGGGAAATGCCTGCGGACCGACTGGAGGAAATACGCCATCTCATCCGGCTTCAGTACAGTAGGCGTACCCCCGCCGACAAAAATCGTCTTGATCACACCAGGAGGCGTATGTTGCACGGTCAGTTCCATTTCACGGTCAAGCGCATGGAGATAGTCCATCACCGGCTGGTCCTTCAGCACATAAGAATTGAAATCACAATAGAAGCATTTATTGGTGCAAAACGGAATGTGAATATATACGGCCTCAGGGGGACGGCCATTGTGTGCAGTGTTCGTAGCTGTATTCATGAGCTGTCTCCTTTGTTCTATTAATATACAGGCCTTCCACAGCACCTGCTGCTGAAAAGCAAGAAGAAACGGCTGCACCGCCCTGCGTAGGACGGCACCCGTTTCTGCGATAAACCGAAAGCTCCGGGGGAGCTTATATGCTGCTACTCAATCTGAAGCACAGCCATGAACGCTTCCTGCGGCACCTCGACGCTGCCGACCTGCTTCATGCGCTTCTTGCCTTCCTTCTGCTTCTCCAGCAGCTTCCGCTTACGCGAAATATCGCCGCCGTAGCATTTGGCTAATACGTTCTTGCGCATCGCCTTAACAGTCTCACGCGCGACCACCTTCGTGCCGACGGATGCCTGAATCGGCACCTCGAACATCTGGCGCGGGATAATGCCGCGCAGCTTCTCACAGATGACCCGGCCGCGGTTATAGGCGCGGTCGCGGTGAACGATGAAGGACAGTGCATCGACCTGCTCATTATTCAGCAGGATATCCATCTTGACGAGATTGGACTGGCGGTAACCGGAGATCTCGTAATCATAGGATGCATAACCCTTCGTGCCGGATTTCAGCTGGTCGAAGAAGTCGTAGACGATCTCGGATAACGGAATCTCGTACGTAATGGTTACACGGTTGCTGTCCAGATACTCCATATTGACGAATTCGCCGCGTTTGTTCTGGCATAGCTCCATAACAGTACCCACGAAGTCGTTAGGCACAATAATTCCCGCTTTGACATACGGCTCTTCGATGAAGTCAATCGTCCCGATCTCCGGATAATGCGACGGATTGTCGATCTGGATGGTCTCCCCGTTGGTCAGCTTAATGCGGTAAATTACGCTCGGCGCGGTAGTAATCAGCGGCAGATTGAACTCGCGTTCGATCCGCTCCTGAATAATCTCCATATGCAGCAGTCCCAGGAAGCCGCAACGGAAGCCAAAGCCCAGGGCACTGGAGCTCTCCGGCTCGAAGCTCAGGGAAGCGTCGTTCAGCTGCAGCTTCTCCAGCGCTTCACGGAGATCATTATAATCGGAAGTCTCAATCGGATAGAGACCGCAATAGACCATCGGATTAATCCGGCGGTAGCCCGGCAGCGGTTCAGCGGTCGGATTCTTGGCATCCGTCACCGTATCCCCGACACGGGTGTCACCTACGTGCTTGATCCCGGCCACAATGAAGCCGACATCGCCGATGTTCAGCTCCGGCACAATGGTCATGCGCGGCATGAAGGCTCCGACCTCGATAACCTCAAAGGTCTTGTCGGTAGCCATCATCTTAATCTTGGAACCGGCACGGATACTGCCGTCCATTACACGGACATAGACGATAACGCCCTTGTACGGGTCAAAATGGGAGTCGAAGATCAGTGCCTTGAGCGGCTCTTCCGAGTTGCCTGTCGGCGCCGGAACCTGCTTCACGACCTGCTCCAGGATCTCCTTGATGCCGATGCCTGCCTTGGCGGAAGCCAGCACAGCTTCACTGGCATCCAGCCCGATGACATCTTCAATCTCCTGCTTCACGCGTTCGGCGTCTGCATTCGGAAGATCAATCTTGTTGAGTACCGGAAGAATCTCCAGATTGTTGTCGAGTGCCAGATACACGTTAGCCAGCGTCTGGGCCTCAATCCCCTGCGCCGCATCCACTACCAGCAGTGCGCCTTCACAGGCCGCCAGACTGCGGGATACCTCATAGGTGAAATCGACATGCCCCGGTGTGTCAATCAGATTCAGATAATAATCCTGTCCGTCATCGGCACGGTACGTCAGGCGTACGGCCTGCAGCTTGATAGTGATGCCGCGCTCGCGCTCCAGATCCATCTGATCCAGAACCTGCTCCTGCATTTCACGTGAAGTGAGCGCACCCGTATACTCCAGAATGCGGTCAGCCAGTGTCGATTTGCCATGGTCTATATGTGCAATAATCGAGAAATTGCGAATTTGTTGTTGTCGTTTCTGAACGTCAGTCATTCCTTACCCCCACAGACAGCCTAATGTTAATCCACTTATTATAACAGTACGGGCTTCGCCCATCAATCCCGCCAGCCACTGGAAAAGAAAGAAACCGCCTGGACCCTCTACAATCGCAGGCGGAATCCTGCAAAAAAAACACACAAACGGAGGCGGGCTTCCATCCTCCGCAACCGTTTGTGTCCTAAACCTCATTCCGGCCCGGGGGATTCCGGGCAATTCCCGCTCACTCCTCCGAAGAGTCGAAGAGTGAGACCACCCAGCGGATGCCCTTCTGCGAAGCCTGCTGAAGCAGGCCGGCAGTCTTATCCGCCAGCACATCCACAGTCGGCTTCTGCTCCTCCGGGATCAGAATCTGCTCGGGACTGAGCGCAGAGTAGTCCTTCACCTCCTGCTGCGGGAGACTGCCTGTGCCGCCAGCCGTCTGCGCCGGTGTACCTGCAACCGGCTGCTGTATGGGCAGTGCGGTGTAAGCACCCGTTACAGGATCAATAGTTACGGGCACGTATACATAAGCCTGACCACCCGGGGCCGTACTGGCAGCCGGAACATACGCTGTCCCGGCCGTGCCGTTCTGTCCAGCCGGAAGCTGCCTGCCAGCCGCGCTGCTCCCGGCTGGCTTGCTCCAGTCAGGCATGATGCCGGAGACTCCCGAACCGCCGCCGAACTGCAGGCCGACCAACAGCCCCACGCCCGCCCATATTCCGACCATTACCAGCTTTTTACCGAACCGTGTCATAGTCTCCGCTCCTTTTCAGTTATAATCCGTTCAGGAACCTGTTGATGTCTCTGCCCCGGTTCCCCCAGACTGCGTACCGCCCTGATCTGGCGCAGCCGCCTTCTCGGCATCCCGGCTGCTCCAGTACACATCAGCAATCGCATCCGCCAGAAGATCCGCCGTCCGCTTCAGCTCATCTGCGCTGTTGTCAATTCCGCCTACCTCAATCAGCACACTGTTTGGGGACAATGTCTGGTTATATTCCCCATTATTCCCGTTTCCGGACGATTTCCCCCATATCCCGCGTGAAATTCCAGGATAATTTTTCTCCAGCAGCTGATGGATTTTATTGGCGAAGGCCTCGTTTTGTTTCCAGTTTTTATTCGCATGCCCCAAAATAAAATACACCTGGGCATAATTTTTCCCGTTAATCACGGCCGTTGTTTTGCCGTGCCTTTGAGAATCGCGGTGGATATCAATCAGCTCACTCATCTTCTGATTGGAGGCCATGGCCGACTTCACGGTCATACGTGAATATTTATAAGAGAAGTTCCAGTTGTAGCCCGGCACCGCCGTAGCATAATCCTCCTGCGCATGGACCGTCCCGATCCCGCGTTCTTCCAGTCTCTTGGCAATATAGGAGCCTACCAGCATGACATTCTTGGAAGGAACCGCCGAGCTTGGGTTGTCGCTCTGTGCGCCAAGCAGTGGATTATACGCCTCCCGGGGATGGGAATGATAGACGAGAATACGCTTGACCGAAGTATCTCCCGTGCCGTTCTCGGCATCTCCGCTTCCGGAGTAACCCTCGTCAGGTTCTGTACCGGGCGGGTCTGGAATAGGCGAAGCCTCGGGCTGTACCACTCCTTCCCCTGGACTGTCATGGCCATTACCAGTCTCTGTACCATTCCCTGAATCCGGGAGGGCTCCAGGGTCGCCCCCTGCTCCCGGCTCTTCTCCGGTAGCCAGTTCATCTCCCCCCGGATGATAGTCCGCCGGCGCTCCTGTACTTCCTCCTGAGCCTTGCCGCAGCAGGAAGGGATCTTCGGCAGCTAGTCCGGGCATCTCACGCGAGACCAGACTCTTGGGATCACCGGGATCGACACTGGTCAGCAGCCGGAATACGAAGGAGGTCACCTTGTCCCCGGAGAAGGCTGAAGGCTCCTCGCCCTTCGGCAGATGGGGAACCTCCATGCCCAGCAGCTCCATGAAGAATCCGCTGGACAGCGAAGCAGCGAGACCCTTCATAGAAGGAATGGGTGAAGAGTTCAGCTTTTGCCCGGCCAATCCGCCAGCTCCAAGCAGCATGAACAACACAAGCGAACCTCCGGCCAGCAGCAGCATCGTCCTTCCCAGCGACAGAATATCCATCAGCCGTCCGCGCAGCCGCCCTATATTCCATAGCTGAAACCATTTTCTGTTCATGATTGTTATGTCCTCCTCTAAGCCCTCTGTAATCTCTCATACTCCAAATCTATGAGCGGAAGGGTTATGCTAGAACCACAGAATGAGAGATAGCAGGGAGCATAATAGAGAGGCGAAGCGTCGACACTTGCAAAAAGCCCGCAACCGGCTCTGCCTTGCGGCAGACGGTGCGGGCCAGGTGATAAGTTACAAATCAGTGAGTGTAAGCTCCGACATTGCCCGGATCTACCGCTTCATGCAGTGCAGCGTTAAGGCCGCTTGCCACAATATTGGCGATATCTTCAATAAATTCATCAATCTCCTTGGGGGTAACAATCAGGTCATGCCCCAGAGGTTCGAGCACTTCCTTCACCAGGGCCAGCCGCTCTTGCTCGGAGATATCATCAAGCAGTCCCATAATCTCTTTGGTGTGGGCACCCCCGTCAGCCATCTGCCCGAAATGCGTCCGCATCATCTCAAGCACATTGTTGACGATGGTGGAGGCATAGCAGACTGTAGGAACGCCAATGGCGATGCAGGGAACACCCAGAACTTCCTTGGTCAGCCCCCTGCGCTTGTTCCCGATGCCTGAGCCGGGGTGAATACCGATATCGGCAATTTGGATCGTTGTATTAATTCTTTCCAGCGAACGGGAGGCCAGCGCATCAATGGCAATAATGACATCCGGACGGGTCCGGTCCACAATCCCCTGAACGACTTCACTCGATTCAACCCCTGTCAGCCCAAGCACTCCGGGTGCTATCGCACTCACATTCCGGTAACCGGGCGAGATCTGATCGGGCATCAGCTCATAGAACTGCCGGGTAATCAGCGCATTCTCCACGACCAGCGGCCCCAGCGAGTCTGGCGTCACATTCCAGTTGCCGAGGCCTACGATCAGCACCTTGGAATCGCGGCCGATGCCGATTTTGTCCAGGAACTGCTCGAATTCACGGGCAAACACAATGGAGACCTTCTGCTGCAGACCGGTGTCCCCTCCGCGCAGACCAGGCACCTCAAGGGTCACGTAATTGCCGATGGCCCGTCCGATAGCCTGAGAACCGGCAGGGTCCGCTACAGAAAGCCTGGTAACCTTGATGCCATCCGCTTCTTCCACTTCTTCATTAACGCCGGGGATCGGAGCATTGGCGTGCCGCTCTGCCATTTCCTTCGCTTCCACCGCCAAATCCGTCCGTACCGAATACAGCTGAAGATCCAGTTCCATTCTTAGTTCAGCCTCCTTTTGCATATTGCTGATAGTGTGCGAGAGAAAGCCTCTGTTTATACAAACCGCTCTGAGGGAATTACAATGCTTTTTATATTGCTTTTTGCCACCCTTCATGCTAAACTATTTTAAGTTGTGAATCATTTGTTGATTTCGAATGTCTTTCAGGAGGTGAATGCAATGCCAAATATCAAATCCGCGGTAAAACGTGTCAAGACGATCGAGAAACGTCGTGCACTGAACGCTTCCCAGAAGTCCGCGCTTCGTACAGCTGTGAAAACTGCTGATGTAGCACTGACAGGTACGGAAGTTGAAACTGCTCACGCTGCTTTCCAAGTGGCTTCCAAAAAGCTGGACAAGGCTGTTTCTAAAGGTCTGGTTCATAAAAATGCGGCTGCCCGCAAAAAATCCCGCTTGGCTAAGAAATTGAACGCTCTTAAGGCTCAAGCCTAAGCCAAGGGCGACAATCATAACGAGCAATTGAAGAACCTGACCGCTATGCTGCATACGGTTAGGTTTTTTTATGCTCGTTATGTTCATTCATTGAATTCCGCCCTACAATCAAAGAGCCTGCCCGCCCGCGTCTATCACGGGATGGGCAGGCTCTTTGATTAACTACAGGAGATGCCGCCTTCGCTTTATTCAGGCTCCAAGGCGTAGCATGAACATCTCCAGCCCCAGCACCTTATCGATGGCCCCCGTCTTCATCTGATAATCCAGATCGGCCAGAACACTCAGGATCTGCCGCAGCCGCTGGCTTCCGAACTTATGGGCCTGCTCGCCGGCCAGTTTCACTGCATACGGATGCAGTCCAAGCTGGGAGGCAATCTGTCCTTGCGAATAGCTCAGGGCTGACAAATCCTTGACCTGCAGGATGATTCTGAACTGCCGGGCAATCAGCGAAGCGATCTTGATCGGCTCCTCCCGCTGCTTGAGCAGCTCATAGAGCGTATTCAGCGCCTTGTCCAGGCGCAGATTTGCAATATCCTCCACCAGCGTGAAAATGTTCTGCTCAGTCCCCCGGTGAACCAGACTCTCCACTGCTGCCGCATCCACCCGCCCGCCAGTACCGGCGAACAGGCACAGCTTGTCCATCTCCGCAGACAGGCCCTGGAGTCCGGTTCCGCTGCTTGCGATCAACGCTTCCGCCGTCCCCGGCGCAAGGGAGCAGCCGCGTTCGCGGAAGCCTTTCTCCACCCAGCGCAGCAGCTCCTCTGCACCCAGGGGATTGAAGGCCAGCACGGTGCCGGTGGCCTTGATGCTTTTGACGATTTTTTTGCGTTCATCCAGCTTATCGCCGTTCACCATAAATACAATCACGCTGAATTCGGCAGGGTGCTGCATATATTCGCTCAGCATCTCCACGTTATGTTCCAGCTTGGCCTTCTCCTTACCTGCCGTGAACAGGGCCGCATCCCGCACCAGCAGGAGCTTGCGTTCTACCATGAACGGAACCGTCTCCGCCTCTTCAATGACAGCCTGAACCGGAGTTTCGGAGAGATCGAACGGGATTACCGCGAAATCGCGGTCTTCTTTGGCTATCAGGTGTTCCTCCAGCATGGCCGCGAATTCATTCATCCGGAACTTCTCACTGCCGTACAGCAGGTACAGCGGGGAGACCTTTCCTTGCTTGATGTCTTTGGCCGCCGTTTTGGCATCCATCCTGCCACTTCCTTTTTTATTTTCTTGAGTGATACATTCGTACATTTTAACAAAAAAACGGCTGAAAACATAGGCATCTTTATCACGCTGCCCAGCCTCACGGCGCAAGCAAAAACGGAGCAACCTCGGCAGCCAGGGCCAAAGTTACTCCGTTTCAGCGGCGCATCTATATAAACGACGGAGGGAGCAGCTCTAGAAACTCTCCCGGCCGCCGGTCATACCGATGATGATACTCGCAAAGCCTGTAATTCCTGTCCTCTTGCCTTAGCATATTCCGCAGGCCGGAAGAACGTTCCGGTTATTTAACGGACGTTGCCGCGTCCGGGGAGATAGCCGGGCTGGGGATGGATGAAGGAGAAGCCGCCGGAGAAACTGTTGGCGCCGGGGAAGCGGCCGGGGCCGGAGAAGCGGATGGAGCAGGTGTTGCAGCCTCTGCCGGAACCGTGTATACGTTAGTCGCCTGCGTACCATCCTCAAGCTGTGACACATAAGTGAACTGGGTGCCATCCTCTGACCAAACTCCTGAGACCCAGGTGCCTTCTATAGGAAGAGAGGTCAACGCAGTCCGTTCTCCCGCACTCTCTGCGGGCGAGCTGTAAATCACAACCTCTTGGCCTGCCAGCTCAGCCGTATGCTGCCCGTCGGGTGATGTCCACGAGGACTCCGCAACCATCAGCGACATGGCTCCTGACTCTGCCGGGGATGGAGTCGGCGCCATCCGCACATCGCCCGCAGCTGCCCTATCGTCCGCCGCATTCTCTTGTGTTGGCGCACTCGACTTCATACTATTGGAATCTACCGACCGGCTATCCGCTTTCTTGGTGCTCTTGGGGCGATCCGCCGGAGGCGCAGTAGCAGTACGCTTGCTGATCGGAGCTTCGCTTACCGCAGGCTCCTTGTCTGAAGCCATACCGCCGCCGGCTGCGGCTGATTGATCAGCGCCCTCACTGGGAGCAGGCGGTGCAGATTTCAAATTAACGTCTGCAGATTCACTAGGCGTGGCCTGGTCCATCTTATTAAGATCACTGCTGCTGCCGCTGTTATTCTGTCCGTCCGCCTGCGGGGTATCTGCACTGTCTGCACTGCTCTCCGTACTCAGGCTGGAGTTCGCCGCTCCGCCGCTCATTAATTGGGATGACATATCCACATCCGCGCCCGGCAGGCTCTTCGGCATATTGAATACGGCGATGAGCAGAATCACCGCTGCCGCCGCAGCACCAATGCCTGTCCGCGAAGCCAGTGAAGCGCCCTTGGACTTCTTGCCCCGGGTGCTTGCACGTGTAAAGGGAATAATCTTCGGATCTTCCGGCTCCATTACCGCAGGCTCTTCCGGAACACCACGGTCCAGCAGTTCAAGCTGAGGCAGGATAGAGTCAACCAGACTGAAGGGGGGCTTCACATCCGGAAGCTGCTCCAGCTGCTGGGAGAGCAGCGTCAGCCGGTCCAAGACTTCCGCGCAGGAAGGACAATCGTCGATATGACGGAACATTTCAAGCATTTCTTCCTGACTGAGATCATGATCTAAATAGCGATGCATCCATTCCATCACCTCCGCGCATTTCATCCTGACACACCACCTTTCTGATACTCCTGAAGTCTATTCTGCAGCTGCTGCCGCGCCCGGAACAGGTACGATTTCACCGTGTTCAGAGGCAGATCCAGACAGTCTGCAATCTCGTTGTAAGAAAAATCCTGTAAATAGCGGAGCACGATTACCGTCCGGTGATGCTCCGGAAGCTGGTCGATGGCCTCACGGATATCCTCCGCCAGATAACCCGACATCACTTCGCGCTCTACGTTATGTTTTTTATCCTGGAACACCATTTCGTGTTCATCGATAGAAACGGTAGGCTTCGTTCTCCGGAATTTGTCTATACATATGTTGGTTACTATTCGCTGAACCCATGTTTTGAACTGCGCCTTCTCCTCATAGGAGCCGATCTTGGTGTACACCCGGATCAACGCTTCCTGGGAGGCATCCAGTGCATCCTGTTCATTATGCAGAATGTAGAAGGCCGTCTTATATACATGCCCTTCAATTTCTCGCAATAGGGTGATTAGAGCGTCGCGATCGCCCGCTTGAGCGGCTCTGATGAGTCCCTGCTCCACCACGAAGGTTCCCCCTCTCTATGCAATCTTACTGACGCGCAAGACTGCGAATTTGTTGCAAGCTGTAATCATTTTTTTATAGTCCACAATCCCTACTAAGCATACAAGGGATGCTGCAATCATTCAAATACTCTTTTTATAGAAGTTAGTTACAGAAATGACATGACAAGCCGTCCGCTCCGTACCAGACCTGGCTAGGAAGAAGACGGCTCCTTCAATGTATATAATGTTGTGGCACACAGCAAGAGCACGGTATAATTCTCTCTGAAATCATCATCAAGCACATATACTTCACCCTGCTCAAAAAGTTGCGGATGACTATAGTTACGGTGCAGTTGATAAATCGCTCCCACGCTCACCCTGCAGCCGTGCACTGTAGTTCTGATTCCCACATAATCGGCTTCTTCCATTATTAGTGTCGGGTACAGCTTGCTGCGAAGCTCATCGCCGGTCATGGCATCACCTTTCAGGTCAACTTCTCAAATATTGGCAGGCGCTTAAGCACCCTCCCTATAGGCTAAGTATTGCCCTGATCGGCAGCAATTCCATCATTTACAGCCGCTGTTTATCTCCTCCGCCCGGAGGCTCGTCCAACGGTGAGAAACAGCAACCCTTGAGAAACGGAAGGAGACACAGCCCCCCGGCAACAAGCAAATGGAAAAACGTATCTTAATTCCCTGATTTCCGAGCATGATAGGTAAGAAAGTGGAAAAAGAGCACCTATTGTTATTGATTTTACCCTTTCAGCATAAATCATGAGAAATTAAGTGCTGTTTATCCAACTGCTGTCCTATCAGAGTTCTTCCATTCATCAGCAAGTGTAGAAAATCCAACTACTGCCCGCTTCCTTAGCTCTCACGAACAGTCAAGTGGAAATGGCTTTGCCGTCCTTTAATGGATGGTACCGTTTCAACAAAAAATGCCCTGCCCCATAAGGCAAGACATTCCTATTATAGATGAGTCACCAGATCCGCGAACGAGTCCGGCTCAGTTCTAGGTTACAGGCCTTTGATCTCCTTGAACTTCGCTACATACTGTGCAGCCAGCTCTGTGATCTGGTCATAACGGCCTTCCTTGGCCGGTGCGGTCAGGTTGCCGCCGATGCCGACAGCGATGCAGCCGTTCTTGATCCATTTCTCCATATTGTTCAGATCCACGCCGCCGGTAGGCATAATGTTCACATGCGGCATCGGCCCCTTAACCGCCTTGACATAGTCCGGTCCGAACGCACTGCCAGGGAACAACTTCAGCACATCCACACCCAGCTTCAGGGCTTCCTTCATCTCATTCAGCGTCATGCAGCCCGGCATATAAGGAATGCCGTACAGATTACACATCTTGGCGGTATCCTCTTCAAAAGAAGGACTGACCACAAATTCCGATCCTGCCAGAATAGCAATTCTTGCTGTCAACGGGTCAAGCACGGTACCGGCACCAATCACGGCGCGTCCTCCATATTCAGCCACTAGGCGCTTGATCGCTACATCGGCTCCTGGCGTCGTAAAGGTAACTTCGATATTGTTCAGTCCACCCTCGATACAAGCCACTGACATGGCATAAGCATCATCGGCATTATCCGCACGGATAACAGCTACTACACCAACAGAGGTAATATTCTGCAAGACTTTGATTTTCTTCATGGTAGTTACTTCCTCTCTGATTATATTCCAGTTAAGAATATTTATTTAGATAAACTAATTTATCTATTTTACTAACATCAGGCTTTATCCTGCTAATAAAATAGTAATAATATTGCCGCTAACAGTCAATATATATTTATTCGGGAAGCGGTAATAAACTCTAAACACTCGCCAAAAATGCCTATTTATCAACGATTTTCGAACCACACCGGCTATATACCGTACAAAATAAGCCCGCTGAATGAGCATTGCTATATTGTACAAAACCGTTTTATGTGATAATTTCAACTTATATTCTATCCCAATACCATAATAACGTGTTCATTTTAGGAGGAACTATTCATGAATAAACAGCTGGATGCAGTCACCTTCGGGGAGCCGATGGCTATGTTCTACGCCAATGAAGCCGGGCCCCTGCATGAGGTCACTTCCTTCTCCAAGGCGCTGGCAGGTGCGGAGAGCAATGTAGCCACCGGATTATCACGCCTGGAGCATCTGACCGGTTATGTGACTAAGCTTGGCGAAGACAACTTCGGCCAGTTCATCACCTCGGCGCTGAATAAGGAGAAGATTGATACCGCGAGCATCACAACGACCAAAGAATTCTCCACCGGCATGCTGATCAAATCCAAGGTACTGAGCGGAGATCCCAAGGTTGAATATTTCCGCAAAAATTCCGCCGCCTCCAAGCTGAATCTCGCCGACTTCGATGAAGATTACTTCGCTTCCGCCGGCCATCTGCATGTGACCAGCATCTCTTCCGCACTCTCGGCCTCATGTCACGAATTCTCGCTGCATGCCATGGAGTTCATGAAGCAGCACGGCAAGACTGTATCGCTCGATCCGAATCTGCGCCCGACCCTGTGGCCGGACACTGAAACTATGGTTAATACAATCAACGACCTGGCTACCCGCTGCGACTGGTTCCTGCCCGGCCACGGAGAAGGCAAAATCCTCACCGGCCTTGAGACTCCGGAGGAGATTGCCGGGTACTATCTGGAGCGCGGCGTATCCCTTGTAGTCATCAAGCTCGGTCCTGAGGGCGCTTACTATAAGACCTCCGCTGGTGAAGAGGATTATGTGGACGGCTTCAAGGTCGAGCAGGTTATCGATACAGTCGGCGCCGGAGACGGCTTCGCGGTTGGGGTGATCAGCGCCATGCTGGAGAAGCTCAGCGTAGCGGAAGCCGTGAAGCGCGGCAATGCGATCGGCGCACTCGCCGTGATGTCGCCTGGCGATATGGACGGACTGCCAACCCGCGACGCGCTGGAGGAGTTCATGAGGGCAGGCGTATAGCCAATGGTGCTCTGCTGCCGGCAGCGCCAGGCTTCAGCATGAACACATATTAGCACAGCAAAAAGGGTGTCCCTGAGCCGACAGACGGCTGGGACACCCTTTTGCATATGTAGCATGAGAGAGGTGTGGCTGAATTGCAGGTAGTACAGCATGGTTATGGCTCACTTATGGCTCACTTATGGCTCAGTTACAGCTCAGTTACAGCTCAGTTACAGCTCAGTTACGATAAGTCAGTTTCATCCGAGCATTGTTCCTGCGAACCGGCAAGTCGTCATTCCCAGCAGTTCGCGCGGCAAAGTACATAGTCTTGCTCAATGTACATAATCCTGCTCTCAAACTATAGACTTACGGACCGGAGAGCCGTTATTTGGGGAATTGCTGCACTATAGCAAGCCTAACGGACTCAGATGACGTTAAGCCGCACTTCACGGGCATCTAGCGCCCTAAACAGCAATTTAACGGCTCCTGAGTCCGTAAAACTAACAAAACCCTTCTTTTCCGCACAATAACGGCCCCTGGGTCCGTAAAGCCGTGGATTCCTGAGCAGATTTCCTATAAGTTGTCACCACGATGGACCTTTCGCCGCCCCGACCTGCTCTATTCCGGCTTAGCCGGCGGCTGCACCGACTCCCCCTGCTGCAAGGAAGGCGGGAACCTGTAGGTGATGGGCATCGCGCTGTCCGCATCGTTGATCAAAGAGAGCATGATCTTGGCCGCCTGCATCCCCATCTCGTAAGCCGGCTGGCGGATCGTTGTAATATCAGGATTATAGATCCGGGCGAATTCGGCATCGTCGATGCCGATGACCGACAATTGTCCGGGGATGAAGATGGCCTTGCGGTTCGCATATTTAAGAATCTCGCCCAGCACCAGATCATTGGCGGCAAGCAGCGCTGTCGGCGGCTGGGGCAGCTGTAACAGCTCATCCAGTGCGGAAGCGATATCTTCGCGCGACACACTGCGCATATACGAATCCTGCAGCGGCAGACCTGCTTCCTCCATCGCTTTTTTGTAACCGCTCATTCGCTCTTTGCGCGGGGTGATCGCATGGACGCCAAGCGGCAGAGATAGAATAGCAATCGCTTCATGGCCGTGGTCCGTCAGCTCCCGTATGGCGGTCTTCACCGCCATTTCGTTATCCAGCAGCAGGCTCTGGGTGGTAATCCCGTCAACCAGCCGGTCCATGAACACCAGCGGATATTCCGCTTCAATTAACCGGGTGTAGGGCGCAGGCTGATCACCAGCTGGAAAAATAATCAGGCCATCCACCTGCCGGGCGACCAGGGTCTCCACATAAGTATTCTCCTTATCGGCGTTCTCGTCCGAGTTGCAGATAATCACCTGTATCCCATGGCGCTGCAGCTCGTTCTCAATGGCCCGGATACACTGAATGGACAGCGAATAATCTATATTGGCCACAATAATGCCAACCATATGCGTGCGGTTCTGCTTGAGGCTGCGGGCAAGTCCGTTGGGCTGGTAGTTCAGCTCATCGATAACCTCGGCAATGCGGTTTTTGGTCGCCTCACTCATATACTTGAACCGTTTATTCAAAAATTGCGAGACTGTGCTTTTCGATACGCCCGCCTTCTGGGCCACATCCTCAATAGTCAGCTTCTTCATTAATCCCGCTCCACTCTTCGATATCGAACTCCAGAAGTAAACACAAACCAAGTTTACTTAGAGATATTATCAAAAAGTATAGCTTTTTTTTAGTAAATTATCTATAGGAATTGGATTGGAGGCTTCTTTAATGTCATCTGCTAAATTTTTTGATGGTACTGTCATCAATTTTTTCACCGTATTCCTCATACCACCAGTCGTAGAACCACTGGCCGCCCGTCTTCATATCAACCTCTGTGCTCCGCTGCTCTCCGTTAACTTCGTAATGGACAATGGTCACCAGATCTTTAGAATCAAGGGTAAGCGCTCCATAATGGAGCTTGGAGGGTCTTTCTGCATTTTCAGTAGTGATTTCGCCCGAAAGTACCTGAGCACTGCCAGTTGCAATATCATACAGCTTATTATGCTGTGTATAACTGCCCCTTCCATCATCCGTATAATAAACAACCAAAAACTCTCCTTTTTCGGGATTAACGGCCATAAAAGATTTATAGACCTGATACGTTTCATCTAGGGGCAGTAATTCTCGGGGAACAGGAATCTTACCCTCTCCTGCCTGTCTGACATCCATCACATGCAGCTTGGCCCCTGACCTTTTCTCATTCTCTCCAATAGTATAGCTGCTGCTGAAAAACAAAAGATAATCTCCCGCTCCAATTAAGCCTCCCAGCGACAAATAAGACTGCGCACCTCCGGCATACAAAGGAAAGACATACAAGCGTTGTGCTGAATCCGCAGATAGCTCTGCATGCCCTTTTGGAGTCAAGTAAAGAGTATATGGCTCTGTATTGTGTGTGTATTTAGGCTTTAGATAGTCAACCACTGGCGGCGGAGGCGACCAGACGATTCCGGCGGAAGTCTCAACAGCCATCGCAGCACTCTTATTACGGTCTAGCGGAAGGGGCATATAATACTTAAGCCCGCCTAGTTCAAATTCTGCCGATATCTTGTACAGGCCCAGTCCTGGCGGAGAAGCCGAAGGAGACACCGACGGCGTAACCGCAGCAGCTCCCGAGCTAGGCTTAAAGACCGCTGCCAGCCTCCCTGACGGATCAAGCCCGGCTCCTGGGCCAAATGGCCAGACCAGTGCGCCAAGCAGCAAGATGGCTGCCAGTCCGCCGAGGGCGGCCATACGGCTGAAGCGGCGGTGTAGTCCGCTTGTCCGGGTAGAGGTTTCATTAGCAGCCTCTTCAATCCGCGCCATGAGCTGTGGCGTGAATCCCGGCTCTACAAGCGGGTTGCGCCCGGCTCGCTTATACCAGTCCTTCTCCCCGCTCATCACCTTCACTTGTTCATCCTCATATCTCGTCTTCACAGGTCTTCCTCCTTTATCGCCGTTCTCACTTTCTCTCTGGCCCGTCCCAACCGGGATTTGACCGTGCCTTGCGCAATACCGAGCAGCGCGGACAGTTCAGAGACCGACAAATCCTGCTGGATATCCAGCACCAGTATCTCCCTGTACTTGTCAGGCAGCTCCATGATGATCTCCCAGATGCGGTTGGCGTACTGATTGCCGATAGCCTCTTGTTCTGCGGACAAGGTGCCTCCCTGATCCTGATGGCTTCCCAGCGGAGTGAATCTCCGCCAGAAGCTGCTCTTCCGTAAGCTGAACGCGGTGTTGCGGGTAATGGTAAGCAGCCAGGTTTTCAGAGTGGACTGCCCCCGGTACTTGCCGATGCTCTTGTAGGCCTTGAGGAATACCTCCTGGCTGATATCGTTCGCCTGCTCCCGACTGCGGGTTAAGAAAAAAGCATAATTCCATACATCCGGTCCGTAAGTCTCCATCATCTCGCGAAGCGATACCGATGAGGCACAGGTCATGCTATACATTAGTTCTTTACTTTGCATGTTCTCTCCCCTCTCGCCCAATAAGACTCACGCGGGCAGAAATGGTTCCCAAGGATTCTTATTTTATTTCCAAAATGTATGATGCAAAAAAACATGAACACGATCGCTCTTAAGTTTACGTTAAAAAATAAACTTTTTTTACGTGGTTTTTTTCGTTTTTTATCGTAGATTCAAAATTAGTGGGTGATTATAATAACAGTGCCAGGAACAATATGCTGCGGCAGCACGATAAAGAGGGGGATTCTTCTGAAGACAAAAAAGGTAACCATTACACATATTGCCGAGGCTATGGGACTCTCACCCGTATCCATCAGCCGGGCACTCAGCAATCAGGCAGGCATCAGCGATGAGCTGAAGGCAGCTATTGTGAAAAAAGCGGCGGAAATGGGCTATATCAAGCCCAAAAAGCATACGCCTGCACGAATTCTCGTGCTGCACCAGAAGCCCTATTCGCATGATAACAGCAATTTCAGCTATATGGTACAAGGGATTGAGCTCTTCTTACAGAAGGCGGAGACGGATTACAGCATCGAATTTCTGGATAAGGACCATCAGAATAAGCTGATCCTGCCTTACCGTCTGAGCCGGGGCTTCAAGTTCGACGGGGTGATTCTGATCGGCAGATTTAATCTGGAGTATGCCGCCTTTATCCAGGAGCAGATCGCGAATCTGATCTTCTATACCGGCTACTCTCCGGCCTATGACTATGACAGTGTATGGTTCAGCTTCCTTCATGCGGGCTATAAGGAGTGCAAATATTTGCTGGACCGGGGGCACCGCCGGATCGGCTTCATTGTAGACCAGGGTACCTACCGCAATAAGGAGATGAAGACAGGCATCATCTCCGCTCTGGAGGAGCATGGGGTGGCTGTGGAGGAGGAGCTTTTTGTACAGAGGGATGAGACTCTTCGCACAAGACTGTCTAAACTGATTAGCGGCGGTCAGCTTCCAAGCGCCTTCCTCTGCGATCATGACTTCACCGCGGTCGAGCTGATCCGTGAGCTGCAGGAGTATGGCATCAAGGTCCCTGGAGAGGTGTCGATTCTCAGCATCGGCAATAGCGAGGTCTCAGCCTTCTCCTTGCCAGCGCTGACCACAATGGATCTGAATATTGATTATTCATGCCGCACCGTCGTCGCCACGCTCCTCAAACGAATCGCCGAGCCCGGCAAGCCTGCGGAGAATATCGCCATTCTAGGCACACTGGTGGAGCGGGATTCTGTACGTGAGGTGTAAACTGTAACTTTTGGAAACTCGGGTACTTTATTTAACAAGGGTACTGTAAAGGTGGGGAATCGATCGATGAATTCATCTGTATTACTGCGTTTCTTCAAGTCGCGCAAGCTCAGCTACAGTATAGGCTTTGCCTTCATGTTCGCCGCTTCCTTCATTCAGACGTTATTTCCCAAAGTGTTGGGGGGTGCGGTCGATCTGATGAAGGATAATGGTTTTGAGCCGGAGCAGGTGCTGACCCGGGTGCTGTGGATGGTGCTGATTGCGGCTGTCGTCTTCCTCTGCACCTTCCTCTGGAGAAACATCATTATCGCGAACGGCCGGAACCTGGAATGTTACATACGGGAGGAGCTGTACCGGCATTTCCTCAGACTCTCCCCCGGCTTCTTCAGCAGCCGCAAGACCGGCGACCTGATCGCTTATGCCATCAATGACATCTCAGCGGTGCGCATGACCTTCGGTCCGGCCACGGCGATGTCTTTTAACGGAATTGTTATCTGTATCTCCTCGGTCTACTTCATGTTCGCGTCAGTCAGCCCCAGTCTCACCCTGATTACCCTCTCCCCGCTCCCCTTCATCATCCTGCTGATGCTCTTCAGCGGCCGCAAGGTTAAGACCCGGTTCCGGATCGTTCAGAAACAGTTCGGCACTGTCTCTGACAAGGTTCAAGAGAATATTTCCGGCATCCGCGTCATCAAGGCTTATGTGCAGGAACGTCCGGAAATGGAGAAATTCAGTGAGCTGAGCAGCCGGATGAAGCAGGCCAACCTCGATCTGATCAGAATCTCCGCCGCTCTGCCCGCGATGGTCGAGTTCGGCTTCGCCGTCTGTTTCGTAATAAATCTGATGTTTGGCGGCCGGATGGTGCTGCGGGGAGAGATCAGTATCGGTGACTTTGTCGCTTTTAACGGGTATCTCAGCCTGATTGTAAGTCCCATAGTGTCGATTGGCCGGATCATCACCATTGTTCAGGGCGGGGTCGCTTCCCTCGGAAGACTGAATGACATTCTGCGGGTTCAGCCGGAGATTCTGGAGTTGCCACACGCTGTACGCACGCAGCCGGAAGGCTCCCTGGAGCTGCGCAATCTGACTTTCTATTATGAAGGCTCTGAGGTTCCGGCGCTGCAGGATATCTCGCTTGTTCTGCCTAAAGGCCACACACTGGGCATCATCGGCCGCACCGGCTCCGGCAAAAGCACCCTGGTCTCCCTGCTCTTCCGCTTCTTTGGCGTGAAGCCGGGGCACATCCTGCTGGATGGACGGGATCTTAACGATTATGCGCTGGATAGCCTGCGGGAAGGACTCGGTGTTGTGCCGCAGGATACCTTCGTGTTCGCCGCTTCCGTGACGGACAATATCGTCCTGTTCAAAGACGGCTATACAGACGCGGATGTGCAACATGCCGCAGCGCTGAGCCAAATCGCCGCAAGTATCGAGAAGCTCCCGGATGGCTATGATACCCAGCTGGGTGAACGCGGCGTGAACCTGTCCGGCGGGCAGAAGCAGCGGCTGGCCATTGCAAGAGCGCTGATCCGGAAGCCGGCGGTTCTGATTCTGGACGATGCGCTGTCAGCAGTCGATGCCGTAACGGAAGGACAGATTCTGAACAGCCTGCGGCAGACCCGCAAGGGCAAGAGCAATATCCTGATCTCGCACCGGGTCTCAGGCATTATGGAAGCCGACGAGATCATTGTGCTCGATAAAGGGCGTATCGCCGAACGGGGCACCCATGAGCAGCTACTGAAGAAAGGAGGGATGTACTATGACATCTATACCGGACAGCTTGACGAAGAAGAAGTCTGCGAGACGGAAAAAGTCTGAAGCGGGCGCTATGAAGCTGCTGTTGCGGTTATCCGCCCCTTATAAGTTCCAGCTCCTCCTTGCATGTCTGTGCGTGGTGATTGTAAACGGAGCTTTCCTGATCCAGCCGCTTATTCTACAGCGTGTCATCGACCACTTCCTGATTGGACGCGCCGCTCAAAGCGGATTGGATTCGATTGGAGGCTTAGCGCTGCTCTATGTGGCGGTAGCTTCGGCCGGGGGAATCTTCTCGTATCTCCAGGCGCTGATTGCCGGAAAAGCGGGACAGAGCCTGATCCATGAGCTGCGGGTACGGGTATTCTCTATCATTGAACGGCTACCGCTTCCGTATCTGGACCGTACCTCCTCCGGAAGGCTCATTACGCGGGCTACCAACGACACCGCTGAGATCAGCGAATTATATACGGATGTGGTCATCTCGCTGGTCAAGGACGTACTGCTGCTGCTGGGGATCATCTACGCCATGCTGCTGCTAAGCCCGCCGCTTACGCTGGTTTCGTTTACCGTCATTCCCGTGATGGCCTTCCTGGTCCTCTTCATTAAGAACAAAATTAAAAAGAACTTCTTCCATATGAAGCACTATATCGGACAGATTAACGGTTTCTTTGCCGAGAGTCTCTCCGGGATGCGGGTCATTCAGAGCTTCCGCGCCGAAAAGGAAAAAGAGGATCAATTCCTGAAGCTGAACGGGGAATATTTCAAAACCACCCTGATTCAGGTGCGCCTTAACAGTGTACTGAAGCCGGCTTCGGATATGTTCCAGAGTCTGGCCGTGGCCATTCTGGTCTGGTACAGCATTGGCCGAATCTCCGGCGGCACCCTGCAGATCGGCGTACTGTTTGCATTCACCACGTATATCAGGCAGTTCTTCGCGCCCATCTCCGATCTGGCTGACAAATATACGTCTATACAATCTGCCCTTGTATCCACCGAGCGCATCTTTGAGCTGATCCGTGAGGAGGACCGCCTGGAGCAGCCGGACCGCGGCTTGCCGATGGAACGCCTGCACGGAACCATTGAGTTCCGCCATGTCTGGTTCTCTTACAATGATGACGACTGGGTGTTGAAGGATGTAAGCTTCGTGATCGGTAAAGGACAGACTGCCGCCTTCATCGGAGAGACCGGAGCGGGCAAAACGACAATTATCAGCCTGATCAACGGCTTCTACCGCGTGCAGAAAGGCGAAGTTCTGATTGACGGCGTCAATGTGAACGACATCCGGCTGAATGATCTGCGGCGGAACATTTCCGTCGTCCTCCAGGATGTTTTCCTGTTCTCCGGCTCGATCCGCGACAACATCACCCTCGGTGATGACATCGCGGAGGAGAGCGTGCAGGAGGCGCTACAGGCCTCCTGCGCAGAAGAGTTCGTGCTGAGTTCGCCTGGAGGCCTCGACGAGCCTGTAACCGAGCGGGGCGGCACCCTGTCCGCAGGCCAGCGCCAGCTCATCTCCTTCGCCCGGGCGATCGCCCATAATCCTGCGATCTTCGTGCTGGATGAAGCTACCGCCAACATCGACACGTATACTGAGAAGCTGATTCAGAAGGCGATCGACAATGCGGCCAGCGGCAGAACAACACTGATTATCGCCCACCGGCTATCCACCATTGCCGAAGCGGATCTTATCCTTGCGATGAAGGAAGGCCGGATCGCCGAAGCTGGCCCGCCCAGCGAGCTGCTGAAGCGTGGCGGATATTACGCCGAGCTGCTGGAGGAGAGCAGGAGTCATATTATGACCTCCTGAGGCATTTTAAGCAGGGGGGATGGCTGGCAGCCTATTGCTTGGGAGATGGTCTGCGCAATTATTCGGGTGTCCCTTGGCTGAGAATCAGCGGCTGCAATGGATGGTTCCTCGTCCTTGAGGAACCCAATTCCCGCAGGACAGAGGCCTAGCAAAATGCTTAAAAAAAATACTAATTAATTATAAGAGAATAGAATGCAGGCGGGGCGTGGGATTGGCGGTTTTCACCGGCAATTTGAGAGGCTGGAGAGGGCTGTTCATCTCTTGACTTTTCAATATATGGTAGTAAAATGATTAAACGTTACTAAATATAGTGTATATAAGTGAAAAGCCAATAAATCTAGTGAAATGGCCCATCATCATTTGTCAAGTAGAATGGGCTACATGTTATAGGAGGTTAGGGACCATGTTGATTGCTTACGATTCCAAGACCGGCAACGTTAGAAGGTTCATCAATAAGCTGAAGCTTCCCGCTGTTCAAATCGAAGAACATATGATGATCGACGAGCCTTACGTGCTTGTTACATACACCACCGGATTTGGACAGATTCCAGCGAAGGTGGCTACGTTCCTTGAGCAGAATCATTCCAGACTCAAGGGTATTGCCGCGAGCGGCAACAAAAACTGGGGTGAGCTATACGCGCACAGCGCAGATCTGATTGCACAGCGTTACAACGTACCTGTTGTCGGCAAGTTTGAATTGTCGGGAACATTTGGTGATGTACAGCGCATAAAACAGGAGGTGGACCGGGTTGCGGCATATTGAACTGAACAACATGTTGATGAAGAGAGACGAAAGCGGCTTTTTCCAATTGGATAAGGACCAGGAGGCGGTAGCCGAGTTCATGCGGGATGTGGAGCGGCGCAGCCTGACCTTCACAACTACCAAAGCGAAGATTGATTATATGATTGCCAATGATTACTACGAGGACCTGTATGACCGTTATTCTGCGGCTGAGATGGAGGATGTCTACCGGATTGCCCACGAATATAATTTCCAGTTCCCTTCCTATATGGCGGCTTCCAAGTTCTATACGGACTATGCTGTCAAAAGCAATGACCGCAAGCAGTACCTGGAGCATTACCCGGACCGCGTAGCTGTCGTAGCCTTGCATCTGGGACGCGGCAATGTCGAGACGGCCCGTACACTGGCCCGCTCGATGATGGAGCAGCGCCTGCAGCCTGCTACGCCAACCTTCCTCAATGCCGGCAAAAGCCGCCGCGGTGAGATGGTCTCCTGCTTCCTGCTGGAGATGGACGATTCGCTGAATTCGATCAACTATGTGCTGAACACCTGCATGCAGCTGTCGAAGATCGGCGGCGGTGTTGCCGTCAATCTGTCCAAGCTGCGCTCGCGCGGTGAGACGATTAAGGGTGTAGAGGATGCAGCCAAGGGCATCATGCCTGTCCTGAAGCTCATGGAAGACGGCTTCTCCTACGCCGACCAGATGGGTCAGCGCAAAGGTTCGGGCGCGGCTTATTATAATATTTTTGGCTGGGATGTACTCGAATTCCTGGACAGCAAGAAGATCAACGCCGACGAACGGACACGCCTGAAGACGTTGTCTATCGGCCTGATCGTGCCTAACCGCTTCTACAAGCTTGCACAGGATAATCAGCCGCTGCATGTGTTCGCTCCTTACACAGTCTATCAGGCGTATGGTACGCACCTGGATGACATGGATCTGGACGTCATGTATGACACCCTGCTCGCTGATCCGCGCGTGAAGAAAAGAATCGCCATGAGCGCACGCGACATGCTGACCAAAATCGCCATGATCCAGCTTGAATCGGGCTATCCATATATTATGAACAAGAGCAATGCCAACGCTGCTCATGCCCTGCGGAATGTGGGTCAGATTAAGATGTCCAACCTGTGCACCGAGATTTTCCAATTGCAGGAGACTTCGGAGATTAACGATTACGGACAGCAGGATGAGATCCGCCGCGATATTAGCTGCAACCTGGCTTCCCTCAACATCGTGAACGTGATGGAGCACGGTAAGATCCGTGAATCCGTACATGAAGGTATGCTCGCACTGACGGCTGTCAGCGATATGACAACTGTCTCCAACGCTCCAGGCGTGGCTAAGGCGAACAAAGAAATGCACTCCGTGGGTCTGGGCGTAATGAACCTGCATGGTTATTTTGCCAAGAACAAGGTGGCTTATGAGAGTGAGCAGGCCCGTGATTTCGCACGCACCTTCTTCATGACGATGAACTATCATTCGATTGAGAAAAGTATGGAGATTGCCGCCGAGACCGGTGAGACCTTCTATGGCTTCGAGCAGTCCGACTACGCCAGTGGCGTGTATTTCGACCGTTATCTGACTACAGACTACCGTCCGGTTACGGCAAAAGCGCAGGAGCTGTTCGAGGGGATCTACATTCCTACCCCTGAGGACTGGAAGCAGCTGCGTGAGAAGGTTATGCAGAACGGATTGTACCATGCCTACCGTCTGGCGATTGCGCCTACAGCGAGCATCTCGTACATCCAGAATGCCACCTCCAGCGTCATGCCGATTGTAGAGCAGATCGAGACCCGCACGTATGCCAACTCGACCACCTACTATCCGATGCCTTACCTGCGTCCGGACAATGTGTTCTATTATAAATCCGCCTACCAGATGGACCAGTTCAAGGTAATTGATCTGATTGCGGAGATTCAGCCCCATATCGACCAGGGCATCTCGACGGTCCTGCATGTGAACAGTGATGTAACGACCCGTGAGCTGGCACGCTCTTACCTGTATGCGGCGCACAAGGGACTGAAATCCCTGTACTACACCCGGACCAATAAACTGTCTGTCGAGGAATGCCTGTCCTGCTCTATCTAAGAGCGGGCACGGGTACAGAAAGGGAGAATATACGATTATGAGCGCAATCCAAGCCGTGAACTGGAACCGTCCCGACGACGATTTCTCGCTGATGTTCTGGAATCAGAATATTATGCAGTTCTGGACCGACGACGAAATTCCATTATCCGATGACAAAATGTCCTGGCTCACGCTGAGTGAGATTGAAAAGGACTCCTATATGAAGGTGCTGGGCGGATTGACCCTGCTGGATACGATTCAGGGCGGCGTAGGGATGCCGCAGATTATGGAGCATGTGGACGGCTTGCAGCGCAAGGCGGTCCTCGGCTTCATGGGCATGATGGAGCAGATTCATGCGAAATCCTACAGCAGTATTTTCACCACACTGGCTTCCACCGAGCAGATTGACGGGATCTTCCGCTGGGTGGAGGACAACACGTTCCTGCAGTTCAAGGCAGCGACGATCTCTGAATATTATTCTAAGATTGAAACGAAGAAAGACCTCTATCTGGCGATGTCCGCATCGGTTCTGCTGGAGAGCTACCTGTTCTATAGCGGCTTCTTCTACCCGCTCTATCTGGCCGGACAAGGCAAAATGACCTGCAGCGGCGAGATCATCGACCTGATCCTGCGGGATGAGAGCATCCACGGCGTCTATGTCGGCGTGCTTGCCCAGGAGATTTTCGAGGAGCTGTCCGAAGAGGACCAGAGCGATGTCTACCAGACCCTGGTGGGTCTGCTGCGCCTGCTGCATGCGAACGAAGAGCAATACACCGAGCAGATCTACGCGCCGATTGGTCTGGTGGAGGAAGTGAAGACCTTCCTGCGCTACAATGCCAACAAGGCGATGATGAACCTCGGCCATGATCCGCTGTTCGATGAAGAAGAGATCAACCCGATCGTGCAGAACGGGATCAGCACCCACACGAAGCAGCATGACTTCTTCTCGAAGAAGGGCAACGGTTATGTGCGGGCTATGAATGTGGAGCCTTTGCAGGATGAGGATTTTAAGTTTTAAGTGGGTAGATTGAACTTGTAAATACCGATTCCGGGATAATCGTGACTCCAGAGAAGTTTTGGACTTCCGGCCGCTGTTAGGTTTGGATTTCCTGATTTTAAACCGCTGTTCGCGGTAGAAATCCAAACCTAAAGGCGAACGCTATCGCTCCTACAGTTCCAAAATTCCCTTCCACCACTCACCCTTTATTTGTAATTAACAAGTTCAACTTATTGGATGGTATGTAGAATAAGCCCCCGGCAGCTTGGACAAGCTGCCGGGGCTTTTTTTGTGATACACCTTTTCTGTCCCCTCAATGGTCCTGAGTAAACATCGAAACCCAAGCTCCACTCTCCCCAGAAACGGTACCGTCCCCAAAAGGAAAGCAAAGCCGAATCTATATATGAGACCATACGGGTGTTGAGACGTAGGAGTAGGGATGGTTATTTTAGAGGAATGAGGTGTGCGGAGTGGCTATACATATTCAGGAGTACGGAGACCCGGATGGGGATTGTCTGATGGTCTTCCTGCATGGCGGGGGCGTGAGCGGGTGGATGTGGGATAAGCAGGTGGCGGCGTTCGCTGGTTATCACTGTCTGGTCCCGGATCTGCCGGGGCACGGGTTCAGCCGGGAGGATAAGGAGTTCACGATCCGCAGCAGTGCGGAGGAGCTTCTGTTGCTCATTGAGGAGCGGGCTAATGGACGAAAGATTGTTGTTACCGGATTCTCGCTGGGCGCACAGGTGTTGGTTCAAATGCTGGGCATGAGGCCGGAGCTGATAGATCATGCCATCATCAACAGCGCATTAGTGCGGCCGATTCCCTCTGCCAGCAGGCTGATCGGCCCGGCGGTCAGGCTCTCTTTTCCGCTGATTAAGTACAGATGGTTCGCGAAGCTACAGGCCAAGACGCTCTATCTGGATGAGGAGTATCTGGAACGGTACATTGATGAGAGCCGGCAGATGGAGCTGAAGACACTGATCCGGGTGCTGGAAGAGAATATGTCGTTCCGCATTCCAGCCGGGTTCAGTGAGGCCGCAGGCAAAATACTGGTTACTGTAGGTGAACGTGAGAAGTCTGTCATGAAGTCATCCGCCCGGGATCTTGTGGCAGCGAATCCCCGCTCCATGGGCGTGGAGATTCCCCGGATCGGACACGGCCTCTCTCTGGCGAAGCCGGAGCTGTTCAATAAGCTGGTCGGGGCATGGATTCAAGGCGGGGAGCTGCCCGGGGAATGCAGAAGAATTTGATTCCCTCAGGCATGGAGTGACGCTAGGTTAGATCCTCCCTGATTTTATACCGGACAGCAACATAGCTAAGGAATAGAATCGCCGCAATCGCCACTCCAAACATGTGAATCAGGTCAGCCGTGCTTCCTAAATCCTTGACCCGCACAAGCGTGTTGATCAGCAGATATTTTGTCAGATGAATGTCCGTAAACAGCTTTTCCAGTGCCTCCAGTACCATCCCGATCACATTCAAAGCCAGAACGATGCTGGCACTTAAGCTAACTAACAGGTTCCGGGTAACCATAGCTATACAAAGAATCAGCAGCGAGAACGCCCAGTGCAGCAGGAATTGGCCCGCCAGCAATGTAATGAACGTCCCCGGGTCTCCCATATCTGTCTGGTCCCATAACAGTTTTCTCGCGATTCCGTCTGCAACCAGCAGAGTCAGGAACATCATCGCCACGAAAAGGGCGAGAATCGTCATTTTGGAGAACACGGAGTGGCTTCTGGCCTGCCGCATGGAGATATAATTCTTGGAGAAGCCGGAGTTCCATTCGCTCATATAGAAATAGATAGTGAATACGGCGATATAGATCAGCATCCAGGAAGGCGGCTGCGAGATGGTATACTGGATGAATTCGCTCTCGGTTAAGCTGCTGAGTATCGGATGGCCCTCCACTGGCTGCTCATATTGCTTCATCATATAGATGCCGAAGATCTGAAAAGCACAGAACAAGAGCAACAGCAGGTACATAATCTTGTTCCGCGTGAAGCGGTAAAGGTCCATTTTGAACAGGTTAATCATGGCGTTCACCTGCACTTTCCGTGCGTTCCAGGAAATACTGCTCCAGGCCCTGCTTATGTCTTGAGATGGAATCCACCATTATCCCATGCTGCGCCAGTTCCTGGACGATCTGCCGGATGCGGATATGCTCGTCGTATACATACACCGTCCGGCTGTCCACCACTTTGTATTGTGTAATCTTCAGCTCGCGCTCCAGCACCGGGAGAGCCTCCCGGGCTTCCTCCACGCTAATCTCGATCCGTTCCTCACAGCGCTGCTGCAATTCTTCCTTGGAGATCACCTCGGCAAATTCTCCCTGATGGATGATGGCATACTTGGTGGCGATTTTGGAGAGCTCCTCCAGAATGTGGCTGGAGATCAGAATCGTCAGACCCGCTGCGTTCAGCTCCAGGATGAGCTCCCTAATCTCTACAATCCCCTGCGGATCAAGCCCGTTAATCGGCTCATCCAGAATCAGCACATCGGGACTTCCGAGCAGAGCCACCGCGATTCCCAGCCGCTGCTTCATGCCCATGGAATAGCTCTTAACTTTGGCGGTATTCTTAGGGTCCAGTCCTACGAGCCGCAGTAATTTCTCTATCGTGGTATCCCTATCACTTAGACCATATGCAATGGCGAGCAGCTTCAGGTTCTCATAGGCCGAGACGTTCGGGTATAGCCCGGGCTGCTCAATCAGCACCCCCATCCGCTCGAAAAAAGACTGGTCCCCCGCCGCCGCACGGTTGAAGAAATGCAGCTCTCCCGAGGTCGGGTACACGTGTCCGCTGATCATTTTGAGCAGGGTAGATTTGCCCGCCCCGTTCTTCCCGATGATGCCGACAATCTCTCCTCTGTAGATTTTGAGATTGGCATTCCGCACTGCCGCTTTCGATTGGTACATCTTGGTCAGTCCGCATAGTTCAATGATGCAATCTGTCATGTCTGCCACCTCCTTACCCTAAGTTAACAGGATGAAGACTAATAGTTCGCCAACAAAAGGTTAAGAAAGTTCAAAGTTCATCATGGACTCAGCCGGAAGCCGATGCCCCAGACCGTATCGATATAGGCTTCGCTGTCATGCGCTTTGATTTTATTACGGATATTGCTGACATGTACCGTTATTGTCTTATCCTCGCCCAGATAGATCTCCTCCCAGGCCAGTTCATAGAGATCCTGCTTCGTGAACACACGGGAGGGATTCCTGACCAGCAGCTCGACAATCCGGTATTCCTGGCGGGTCAGAGCAAGCACGCTGCCATGAATCCTGACACTGTAGGCCGTGCAGTCCAGTACCAGATTTTTATGCCTGAACTCCTTCACCGGCTCACCGGCAGCTGTCCGCTGGATATGGACATGGATGCGGGCAATCAGCTCCTCCAGCTCAAAGGGCTTGGTCACATAATCATCAGCGCCCAGCGTGAACAGATCCAGCTTATGATCAAGCTGATCCTTGGCTGAGAGGACAATTACCGGAACCCGGCACTTCATCTCCTCACGCAAACGGTGCATGAACGCCTCGCCGGACAATCCGGGCAGCATCAGGTCCAGCACAATCAGATGATACTCCTGCTCTGCCAGATTCAGCATCCCTTCACTACCAGAATAGGACTGGGTGCACTGATACCCTGCGGCGGTAAGCGAGTCATGCAGAATTGCGTTAATATGCTCGTCATCCTCAACGATGAGAATTCTTCTGCGCTGCCCGTTATCCTTGAGATGGGTGCTCATCGCTATGCTCCTCCCCCCTTTTTGAGAATCCGATTAATATACTGAAGGTATCCGCTGTACACCCGGCCTCAGCATGCCCGTTCATTTTCTCCATCAGCGCCTTCACAATCGAGAGTCCAAGACCTGAGGAATGCCGGGTACGCGACGGATCTTCTTTGTAAAAGCGGGTAAATATCTTCTCCGTATCCACCCTGCTGCCTGCCTTAAGCCGGTTGGTGAAGCGTATACACAGCATCTCTTGCCTGTCTTCAACCTCTATGGCCAACTGGCCTTCGCCATGGATGAAATAGTTGCCGATGATATTGGTAAAGATTCGTTCCAGCGCATGGATATCCCCCATCACCCGGGGAGAATACTCCGGCAGCCGTAGCTCGGGCTCACTCTCCGATCCGGCGAAGGCATCGATGAAGGTGAACAGATTCCGCTTCAGCACCTCCATAACGTCTACAGGCTGCAGCTCCAGGCTGTATTCGGGATTCTGCAGCTTGGTATAGAGGAACAGCTCATCCACCAGCTTGATAATCTGCTGTATTCTGGACTGGGCAAGCGCTACGTACCGCCCCTTCTCCTGCTCCGCCTCTGTCCGCAGTGCCAGTTGAAGGTAACCATCCAGCGAAGTGAGCGGCGTCCGGATATCATGCGACAGACTGGTAATCGCCAGATTCATCTCCTGATTCTTGCGGCTGAACTGTTCTCCCATCGCTCGCTGGCGGCTTAACAGGTTATTGCACTTCCGCACCAGCCTGCCGATCTCCCTCGGCTTCAACTGTGTAGCTACCAGCTTACGGGATTCATGCTCCATGATAAAAGACAGCTGGCTGCTGATCTGACTGACCTGTCTCCGGTAATTCAGCAGGTAGATCGTCTGGCCGATCAGCAGCAGCAGGAGTCCTGCCAGAACAATAAGGATACGATCAACTCCTCTCATATGGTTTTATTATATACGATTACAGAGTCTTAGTCCGGGGCGGGGGTGAGCTTGTGGCGTACGATGATGCCCTCCTTGCCCACTCTGAGCTGAATCTCCCCCTGCTGGTCAGTCCGGTAGATTCCAGCGTTTGCATCTGCCAGCCGTTCCAGCACACCGCCATTGGGATGTCCGTACAGGTTATTCACACCGGCTGAGATGACAGCGGCGCCGGGGGTCCAGAAGGCGAGCCAGTCTGCGCTGGTGGCGGTTTTGCTGCCGTGGTGGGCGACCTTGAGGACGTCGACGGGCCTGCCTGGGCTGATCCCGGCTTGCTGTGCAGATTGCAATATCGCTTCCTCTGCCGCCTGATCCATATCTCCTGTGAAAAGAAAGCTCCGGCCGTTCATCTCCAGCCGGAACACCACCGATTCGTGGTTCTGGTCCTCCACTTCCTCCGGTATGGTCTGTCGATCCGCTCGCGGCTCCGGCCAGAGGAAGTTCAGCCGCGTGGCCTCGTCCGGGACCAGCGTCATACCCTGCTGCACCGGATACATCCGGACACCCGCGTCCAGTGCAGTCTTCATCAGCTTGGTGTACGGCTCCGTGGCAGCTAATGTTCCGTTAAACAGCATTGCCGATACCGGCATCCCTTCCAGCACAGCCTGCAGCCCTCCGGCATGGTCCTGATCGCCATGCGTCAAGATAACCGCGTCCAGACGGTGGATACCCCGCTGCTTCAGGAGCGGCAGCAGCGTCTTCGCCCCGACCTCGAACGGGCTGCGGCGGATGCGCCATTCCTCCCGGTTGCCGAAGCTAACGGTCCCGCCGCCGTCCACGAGGATATGTGCTCCGCCCGGCGTGGTGATCAGGCTGCTGTCCCCCTGACCTATATCCAGGTAGCTGATGGAACCGGAGCCGTCGCGTATAACTTCGGCGTTATAGCCTTTGTAGAGCAGAAGAGTCAGGCCTACGGCACACAGTATGGCTGCGGAATTGCTCCAGCGTGATAGGCCTGATTGAGGATAGGCTTGAAAGGTCAGCGCGGCTCTTCCGCTGTTCGCAGCCCCTGCCGAATTCAGAACGTTATTGCGGCCAGCTCTGCCACGGATGTTACCTCGCGGTTCCGGCCTATCCAGCTCCGCCAGCGGACGGGTCTCATCATCCATGAACTGGGGAACAAGCATGGCCTCAGTCCTCCGTTTCAACATGTGTAACAAACCATATAGCAGGCAGTAGTAGAGGCAGATCCACAGGATTGACGGCGAAGCCCAGATCATTACCCCGGCGGTGATTCCGTTCACCCACTCCACTGCCGCAAAAGTGATATTATTCAGTATCTCTGCAAGCTGCGCAGTCAGGAGGGCGCCTGTATTCCAGACCCGCCCAAGGAGCAACGCCAGCGTTCCTAAAGGAAGCACCAGGAAGGTGATGAACGGAACCAGCAGCAGATTGGCGGCGACGGACAACAATGAGAATTGGTTGAAATAATAGATCGTCAGCGGAAACGAGACCAGTTGAGCAATAATCGTTACGGACAGACTGCTGCCTAGCCAGCCCGGTAACCGCCTGAATAGCGGCGCAGCGAGCGGTGTGTATACCATGAGTCCTGCTGTCACCAGAAAAGACAGCTGAAAGCTGACACTAAGCAGCAGATAAGGGTTCCAGATCAGCATCATCAGAGCGGATGCAGCCAGAATGTTTAGCCCATCCTTGAGCATGCCGAGCCTTGCCGCCAGCAAGGCAATCATGCTCATGATCCCGGCGCGGATCACAGACGGTCCAGCCCCGGACAGCAGCACGTAGACCGGAACCAGCAGCAGGGTCACCGTCAGTGCGGTTTCTCTGGTCAAGCGGCAGCGGCGCAAAAGAACCAGGATTACTCCGACGTACACCGCCACATGCATCCCCGAGATGGCGAGAATATGAGTGAGCCCGAGCTGAGAGAACTGTCTGAAGGTCTCCGGGTCCAGTTCCTTTTGGATACCAATGACGAGGCCCTTCATATAACCCGCATGAGGCTCCTGAAATAAGCGGCTCATTTCTGCACCGAGCACGGATCTTGCCTTATCATTCCAGCGCAGAATAGTGGACGGCTCCCACGAGACTTGGGAGTTAACCTTTACACTGGCTGTCCCTGTTCCTTTGAGCAGCCAGTGAATCTTTTGGGTGAGCAGATAGGCACGGTAGTCGAATCCGCCGAAGTTACGCGCTATCTGGGGCTGTATCAATTCCCCCTCAATGACCACCCGGTCTCCGCGCTGCCACAAGGCAGCCTCAGCTATCTCACTCTCCTCCTGGAGCTTGATCTGTACGGCGACTCTCTCACCTCTGGCTTGAACTTCTGCCTCTGTTCCTACCACCGCCGCTGTCTTTTTCGCTGCACCTGCGCCTGTATTTACTTCTGTTTGCATTTCAACTTTCGCTTCGTCTGCGGCGGCCTGGCTTTCTAGCTGATTCTGCCCGATCCCTGATAATTTCACGACAAAATCAACCCGGTCCCCGTCCCGCTCCACCGGAGAAGCGATAACGCCTGCGGCTGTTACATAGGCCTCATTCACTTCGCTCACAGGGTGCCCCAGCACCTTAGGCAGCAGACTCACATTGCGTACCTCACTGTATTCCCAGTATAGGGCTGCCACAATCAGTGCTGTCAGCAACACCCCAGCCGTCCTCCAGCGTATTCCGCCGCTCACCGCCCAGACTACAGGCAACAACAATAGCCCTGCGAGGCAGAATAGAAGACTGCGGCCAGAGAACAAACAACCTGCGGCACTTCCCGCCACCCAGCAGACCGTAAAGCTTAAGAGCGGCCTTCTGTTCATTGTTTTTACTCCTTCCTGATTATATTTCCACGCCAAAAAACCTCTGCATACGCATACATACTACATGCGTGTACAGAGGTTCTTCCTCTGAAGTCAAACCATATTCTATTGGGTTCTTGTTCACTCGAACTATAACTGAATCCCGCCGGTGTATGCCGTTATTCAGATACTGAAATCATCGTTTCTTTAGGCGGCTCATAGTTCTCCAGTTGACGGAACACAATGCCTTTGGAGGAGAGCATCGCCTGTACCTTCTCCATATCTTTCTTGTAAGGACGCAGGTAGACAATCTCCACGATTCCGCTGTTAGCCAGCATATTGGCACAGGTCCAGCAGGGTTCATCCGTCACATAGACTGTACTGCCTTCCCGGTCGCTCCGGTCTGTGAACAGCAGCAGATTCTGCTCGGCATGGATCGTGCGGATGCAGCGCTGCTTTTTGACCATTGTCTCTACACCGTCTATCATCTCACGCTCGTATTGCTCAGAGACCATGCAGCCTGCTTCCGAGCAGTCAGGAACGCCCATCGGCGCACCGTTATAGGCCGTACCCAGCAGCTTCTTCCCCTGCACCAGCACCGCGCCGACATGGCGGCGGGGACAACGCGAACGGGTAGAGACCATGCAGGCAATATCCATGAAGTATGTATCCCAGTTCTTGCGGTAAGCCACAGTCATCAGCAATCTCCACTTTCTCTTCAATAGTTGTTCATTATTGTAGCATACCTGGCTGCGTTTTCACTAGGATATTGATAGCCCGCAACAACCTACATTTCGCCTATCTCTCGCTTAGATCTCCCGCAGGAGAGGAGTGATTGCACTTCATACATCAGAAATTGCATTCTCAGCTCTTAAGTAACGTTCTGCTGTACTTCATACAATTGATTCTCTCATTTAGTCTCTAAAGACTCGCTTTTGCAAAATTCTAATGTACGAAGTGCAGCAGATTCAGTTTTTAGGCAGATTGAGGTCTAATCTAATGTACAGAGTGCAATTGCAACTTACTCTGTCTCGGCAGACAGGCTGTTCGTTGATAATCAGGACTTCGGCCTTAAAATGCCACCAGCGGCTTCAGCTTCTCCAGCAGCTTGGGGCCAATGCCCTTCACCTTGCCCAGCTCGTTCGCGCTGCGGAAGGCTCCCTTACTGGTGCGGTAGTCGATAATCGCCTGCGCCTTCTTCTCCCCGATGCCCGGCAGGTCCATGAGGGCTTTGGTGTCGGCTGTGTTCACATTGATCCGGCCGTCAGCCGCTGCCGGGGCTGCAGTGCCAGCTGCTCCAGCTCCAGCTGATGCAGCCGCCGTTCCACTTGCACCGCCGCTTCCTGCCGCTCCTCCGGGTCCTCCTGAGTCCGCCGCACCCGCTATCCCGGCACTCGCCGCTCCAGCGCCTGCTGTTCCATCACCGGTGGCCGCACCGCCAACAACTCCGCTACCCGCCTCGCCTACAATATTCGCGCCAGCAACTCCATTACCAGTCACACTCCCGGCAGCTCCTGTGTCCACTGTTGCACCACCCGTAGCTGCGTTGCCAGTTACTCCATTTTCCACCGCACCTACCACACTCTCGCCAACCGCCCCATCCCCCGTCTTACCGCCACCCGCCGTACCGCCACCCGATACCTCGCCACCTTCCGCTCTGCTCCCTGCCGCACCAACCGCACTCCCACCATCAGCCCCGCCCGCCGCACTCCCGCCGTCAGTCCCTTCGTCCACCACTCCCAGCGCCTGCGCCATTCCGGCGTTCAGCGTCGACCACCCGGCGATGCCGGTTTCCTGTGCTCTGTGGTCTGCGGCCCACACCAGACTGCCGCCCAGCAGCGCGGCGGTGATGGCGCAGATGATCATTCTTTTATCCATCAGGATGTCCTCCCTCATCGAACTGGAATTTTATTCAAAAATCCGATTAAAACCTGTCATTGGTCCAAGTCTGGCGTGCATACATTTAACGAAGAGTATTCCTGTAAGCCAGCAGCATAAGAAAGGAGGTACCACAGGATGAAAGTGGGATTTATCGGAACAGGCAGCATGGGAAGTCTGCTGATCGACACCTTCCTTCGGTCGGGAGCCCTTGAGCCATGCGATGTGATGGCCAGCAACCGCAGCCCGGGCAGGCTGATGGAGCTGAAGAAGCTTCATCCCGGAATCACCCTATGCTCCGGCAATATCGAAACCGCCTCGGAGAGCGATCTTGTGTTCCTGTGTGTCAAGCCTTTGCAGTTCAAGCGGGTAACCGATGAAATCGCCCCTTATCTGCGCAGCGACCAGATCGTTGTATCGATTACAAGCCCTGTGCAGCTCTACCATCTGGAATCGGCCCTGCCCTCCAAGGTCGCCAAAATCATTCCCAGCATCACCCATTCCGTCCGAGGCGGGAGTTCGCTGTGCATTTTCGGAAGCCGATTAAATAAAAAAGACAGGCTGTTGCTGCTCCAGTTATTCTCCTGCATTGGTGTTCCGGAGGAGATTCCTGAGGGTCATACGCGGATTGCCTCAGATTTCTCCAGTTGCGGTCCGGCCTTTCTGAGCTATTTCCTGGAGCGGTGGATTGAAGCGGCTGTAGAAGCAACAGGCATCGACGAAGCCCTGGTCACCCGGCTGGCGGGTGAGATGCTGCTGGGTACGGGCAAGCTGCTGACGGAAGGCTCGTTCACCCCGCAGGAGCTGCAGGAACGGGTAGCCGTCCGTGGAGGCATTACCGCGCAAGCCCTGAATCACTTGCAGACCAGTCTGGAGGGGGTATTTGAACGTCTGATTACCACCACACATGACAAGTATGATGAGGATGTGGAAAAGCTCGACGAGCTGTTCGGGCTGAGCAGTATCGCGCAGAGCCGACTCGACCGCTAGCAAAATAGTATCCATTAGCAGGGCCATTTCCTCCATAGGGCAATCAGCGGTCCCCTCCACCTCCGCAGAAAGCGCCCCGAAACCAAGAAAGCCCGCAGCACGGAAACCTCCGTTGCTGCGGGCAGAATTGCGTTCTTCGCTTAACCCACTACGATATTTACCAGCTTGCCGGGAACGGCAATGATTTTGCGTACGGTTTTACCTTCGACAGCCGCCTTCACATTCGGCAGGGCCAGGGCGTGGTCCTGCATCTCCTGCTGGGCCATATCTGCCGGAATCAGCGCGCGCTGGACAATTTTACCGTTCACCTGCACTACGATCTCAACCTCAGCATCTATGGTCAAGGCTTCATCATAGGCCGGCCAGGCGACATAGCTGATGCTTCCTTCATGGCCCAGCAGCTGCCACAGCTCTTCGGCAATATGCGGTGCCAGCGGGGACAGCATCTGCACGAACTGTTCCGCCGCTTCGGTGGACAGGCTCTCCTGCTTGTAAGCATCGTTGATGAAGATCATCAGCTGGCTGATCGCCGTATTGAAGCGCAGATGCTCGAAGTCCTCAGTAACCTTCTTCAGCGTCTTATGCCAGGTGCGCTTGAATTCATCACTGCCGCCGCCTGCTGTAATCTTCGCGCTGAGGCTGCCGTCTTCATTCACGAACAGGCGCCATACGCGGGAGAGGAAGCGGTGAATGCCTTCGACACCCTTCTCGTTCCAAGGCTTGGTGGCCTCCAGCGGCCCCATGAACATCTCATAGACGCGCAGGGTATCTGCCCCGTAAGCTTCCACGATCTCGTCCGGGTTAATGACATTGCCGCGCGATTTACTCATCTTCTCGTTGTTGTTCCCCAGGATCATTCCCTGGTTAACCAGCTTGTGGAACGGCTCCTTGGTATCGACTACGCCGATATCATAGAGTACCTTATGCCAAAAGCGGGCATACAGCAGGTGAAGCACCGCATGCTCGGCTCCGCCGATGTACAGGTCAACCGGCAGCCATTCCTTCTGCTTTTCCGGTGAACACAGCTCCTGATCGTTGTGCGGATCGATATAACGCAGGTAGTACCAGCAGCTGCCGGCCCATTGCGGCATAGTATTAGTCTCGCGGCGGGCCTTCATGCCGGTCTCGGGATCAATTGTCTCCACCCATTCGGTCACATTCGCCAGCGGGGATTCACCGGTGCCCGAAGGCTTGATGGCATCCACATCAGGCAGGAGCAGCGGCAATTGATCTACAGGCACGGTCTTCATCGTGCCGTCTTCCAGATGCAGAATCGGAATCGGTTCGCCCCAATAACGCTGGCGGCTGAACAGCCAGTCGCGCAGGCGGTAGGTCACTTTGCCCTTGCCGCTGCCCTTCTCTTCCAGCCAGGCGATCATCTGAGCGATTGCTTCAGTATTGGACAGACCGTCGAGGAATCCCGAATTGACATGCGGACCGTCACCGGAGTAGGCTTCTTCTTCGATATTGCCGCCCTGCACCACCTCGACGATGTTCAGGCCGAACTGCTTGGCGAATTCCCAGTCGCGGGCATCATGGCCCGGAACGGCCATAATTGCTCCGGTTCCGTAGCCTGCCAGCACGTAGTCGGCAATCCAGATGGGCACCTGCGCGCCGTTCACCGGATTAATGGCATACGCGCCGGTGAATACACCGCTTTTCTCCTTAGCCAGATCCGTGCGTTCCAGATCGCTCTTGCGGGAAGCCTTGTCGCGGTATTCGGCAACGGCTGTCTTCTGCGCCTCTGTGGTAATAGCATCCACCAGCTTATGCTCTGGTGCGAGTACGCAATAGCTTGCTCCGAACAGGGTATCGGGACGGGTAGTGAACACTTCAAGCACAGCCTCATGCCCCTCAATCGCAAAGGTCACCTCAGCACCGGTCGATTTGCCGATCCAGTTGCGCTGCATATCCTTGATGCTCTCTTCCCAGTCCAGCTCCTCCAGATCCTCCAGCAAGCGGTCGGCGTATTCGGTAATCTTCAGAATCCACTGGCGCATCGGTCTGCGGACAACGGGATGGCCGCCGCGCTCGCTTTTGCCGTCGATGACTTCTTCGTTCGCCAGAACGGTTCCCAGCGCCTCGCACCAGTTCACCGATACTTCGGCCACATAAGCCAATCCACGGTTATACAGCTGGATGAAAATCCACTGCGTCCACTTGTAGTACCCCGGATCTGTCGTGCTGATCTCGCGGTCCCAGTCGTAAGAGAAGCCCAGCGACTTGATCTGGCGGCGGAAATTGTCAATGTTCTTGAAGGTAATATCACGCGGATGCTGGCCGGTATCCATTGCATACTGCTCGGCCGGAAGTCCGAAAGCATCCCAGCCCATCGGGTGCAGCACGTTGTAGCCGCGCATCCGTTTGAAGCGGGACACGATATCGGTGGCGGTATAGCCTTCCGGGTGGCCTACGTGCAGTCCTGCGCCGGAAGGATAGGGGAACATATCCAGGGCGTAGAACTTCGGCTTGCCTGATTCTTCACTTGTCTTGAAGGTCTTGTTCTCGTCCCAGAATTTCTGCCATTTCGGCTCGATGGTCTGGGCGCGGTAACCAATATTGTCGCTCATCTTGTGCTCCTCCTTGGAGTGTTGCTGTAATAGGTGGTACTGCTGCTGTCTTAAAAAGTTAAGAGATTAGCTCCACTACAAAAAAGTTTTGGGCTTCCGATCGCTGTTATTCTCTGATTTCTTGATTTGATCCGCTTCTGGCGGTAGAAATCCGAGAATAAAGGCGAACACTTCGTTTCTCCAGCTCCAAAATTTCTTTCCGTTCCGTTTCTCTATAACTTAGGTTAACATCATCTGTTCCCCGGGCGGAACAGCAAAGCCCAAGAGCCGCCCATGATTCGCTGGGCCGTAAAAACCACGGCAATGTACCCGCCCATGCTTCACCGGGCCGGGAGACGGAACGAGTCAACATAATCGCCCCTGCCTGCTCAGGACCAGCTGCTCCGCCGGGCTAACCGCAAAAAAACCTCCCATCCCTAGCGTATAATCGCTAGGGACGAGAGGTATGAATTCCCGTGGTACCACCCTAGTTAGCGGCAGACATTCTTTGTCCGGCGCTCACTTTGACACCCTGTATCGGGGGTGAGGCGACGGCGGTTCACTCGCTGGCCCCTCTAAAGGAACCTGCGGCTCGCGCCATTACTCGGAGGTGAGTTCACTGCGGCCCGTTAACCGGCTCGCACCTGGGGTGCCGGCTCTCTGCAATAACGGTCTCACGAATTAATACTCCTCTTCATCGCACTGCTATGATGACTCTTCTTATCGTAATATTCACCACATTATAACCAAAAGATACATGTACCGTCAATCCTTTCACCCGAAGTAGCGCAAGTCCCCCCGGTTCCTGCAAGTGACGGGATGAATTACGGCTGCTTCACGCTGGCCTTCTGCGGATATAATAGCTGAAGATATGCTGAATGACCACCTTGGCGGCAGCGAAGAAAGGGACGGCCAGAATCAGTCCGATCATTCCGGCGATCTCGCCGCCGACCAGCAGCGCGAAGATGATCAGCAGCGGATGCAGATGCAGCTTCCGTCCTACAACCTGCGGAGAGATCACGTTGCTCTCCAGCATTTGGCACAGGGTATTCACCACCGCCACCAGCAGGACAAGGCGCCACGACAAGGTAGAGGCCATCACAATAGCCGGGGCCGCCCCCAGAAACGGACCCATATACGGAATAATGTTGAATACCGCGACAACACAGGCGAACAGCAGCGCATAAGGCATGCCTATAATCGCGTAGCCGATATAAGCGAGCACGCCGATGATGATGCAGACGAGAAACTGCCCGCGGATATAGTTACCGAGCGCTTCATCAATGTCTTTTAACAGCATCACAATCGACTTGCGGCGCGAACGGGGCAGACAGGATACCACCATCCGTTCGAACACCTCGAAATCCTTCAGAATATAGAACACGAGAAAAGGCACAATGAATGCGTTGAACAGCAGGCCAATGGTCGAAGCGATATTATTAAGGAAGTGGGAGATGCCTTCGGCCAGGCGGTTCTCCAGCTGATAGAACCAGTTATTCATTCCCGTCTCCACCCCGGGCGGAATCAGTCTGGAATTCATGCCCTTCATTAACCCCTGCGCATGCAGCGTCATCTCCGGCAGATGCTCGTTCAGCTCCTCCAGCTGTTCCATAAACATCGGGATCAGGTTGATCAGAATCACCGCAAGCGAGGTCAGGAACACCGCATAGATCAGCAGGACGGCTATGCTGCGCGGCATTTTTCTCCGGGAGAGCATGGTGACCACCGGATTCAGTACATAGGAGATAATCATGGCGGCCAGGAACGGGGCCAGAATCGCTTTTAGAAACAGGAATACCCCATTCAGCATCGGACGGAGCAGCCAGACGAAATATAGAATAATCAGTGAGAGCAGCACGCCGATCATCCAGCGGAGCCATTTACTGCGGGACCACTCCTCCATAATACCCCTCCTGAACGTGTACAGCCCTTAACCATCATGCCATATTAGTATGTGTGGGAGGGGAATGAAATACTCCGCTCTGCAAAAAATTGGTTTTTTGTTATTTTAATTCGCAGGTTGGTATAGTGGCCGGGTTCAAGGTTCGCTACAATCATATTGTAAAACGCTTACATTATGAGGAGGGTATTGTATATGAGGAGAAAGCTACACAAGTTATTCGGTGCAGGAATGACCCTGCTGCTTGCCGGTCTGCTGACAGGAGCTCCGTCCGTTTCGGCGGCAACCGTCTTTAATGAGCCTCTGACTTACTTCAACCCCGCAACCTGGCAAAAAGCAGACGGCTACTCGAATGGCTCCATGTTCAACTGTACCTGGCGTGCGAATAACATCTCTTTCACCAGTGGCGGACAGCTTCGTCTGGCCCTGACCAGTCCCAGCAACAATAAATTTGACGGCGCGGAGTACCGCTCTGTGAACAAGTACAGCTACGGCAAATACGAGGTCAGCATGAAACCGGCCAAGAACAGCGGGATCGTCTCCTCCTTCTTCACCTACACCGGGCCTTCAGACGGCACACCTTGGGATGAGATTGATATTGAGTTCCTTGGCAAGGATACCACGAAGGTTCAGTTCAACTATTACACGAACGGTGTTGGCGGACATGAGAAGATTGTTAATCTCGGCTTCGATGCTTCCCAGAGCTATCATACGTACGCCTTCGACTGGCAGCCGGGTTATATTAAATGGTATGTAGACGGGGTCTTGAAGCATACGGCAACCAGCAACATCCCCTCCCGGGCCGGTAAAATCATGATGAACCTCTGGAACGGAACGGGTGTGGATTCCTGGCTCGGTTCCTACAACGGGGCGAACCCGCTGTACGCCTATTACGATTGGTTGAAATACACAAGCAACTAACTTGCAGGCAGGTGATGGACCCCGGCGATGCGCAAGCGGCATCCGCCGGGGTTCTTTTGTCTATGCGGATCATGGCAGCTCATCTTCAATATTTGTTATCCCAATCGCCACATTGGTATGGCGGCTGCGGCCGTCCTTCTGTACGATATATAGAAAGAATACCGTACAAAAGGAACAGATTTGATGGAGCCGCCGCCAGGCAAACAGGCAGAGGCCTTGAGGCTTATCTACGACAAGAAACCGCCTTATTATAGAGGCGGTTTCTTGTCCCTGCGGTATTTAGCGGCTGCTGCGGTCCCAGGTATTGACCTCCATGGTTTCGGTAAGTCCGCCGTAGGTGTTCCACTTGTGCACGAATTCGTCGAATTCATCAAGCGGGCTGTCCGCGAAGATGATTTTGATGAAGCTTTTCTGCTCCAGCTTCTTCAGCAGCTCGCCGTCACGCTTCATCGTCGCTGTCGGAGGTCCCGTGAACTGCTCCTTGCGGGAAGCCTCCTTCTGGCCCAGCAGCACAGGGGCAATGTCCTTCGGGATCTCCCGGATGACCCCGGAGGGAATCCGGGCCCCGTCGAAGGTCAGCGTGTACGAGGCTACCCGGATGCCGCCCAGCGGCAGCGCCGAAGACTCGGCGCTCGGCTGGCCGCCCGCCATGGACCAGTCATAGCCCTCCGCAAGGCCATGGGCGAACTCGCCGGTCGAGGTAGCGTATGAATCGAACAAATAATTCTGATACGTAAAAAAGATTTCAGGATGCTTCATCTGCTTATTGATCAGGATGGCACCGTTGACAGGCAGGGTCCCTCTTCTCATGGTGAGGCCGCCCGGCCCCGAAGGGATGGCAATTGCCCGGACACGCGCCTCAGCGTCACTCTTGGTCAAGGAGGACAGGGGCCAGCCGCGCATCCAATAGGGTCCGGCAATGATGCCCGCCTTGCCGGAGATGAACTGGTTCGCCGCTCCCTCTTCATCCAGCCAGGCACTGTCAGCGCTCAGATAACCGCGCTGTACCCATTGCTTCATGAGCTGGACAGCCTTCCTTGCCCCGGGCTGGATGGAGCCGTATTCCAGGGTGCCGTCACTCCGGCGGTTCCACTGCTCAGGAACCGTACCGTAGGCGCCGAACACCCAGCTGCTGTCTCCCATCCAGGTGCTGGCGCCGTTGCGGAATCCAACCGACAGACCGTAGGTATCCTTGATTCCGTTGCCGTCCGGGTCCCGGTTGACGAAGGCGTCCATGACCTGCTCCAGCTCATCCAGGGTCTGCGGGGCTTTCAGATGGAGCTTGTCCAGCCAATCCTGGCGGACCCAGAGCAGCGGATCGGAGTTATATTCATAATCCATAATGGGAATGGCATACCGGTGCGCGCCGCGCACGAAGGGGTTCCATGCCGAAGCATCCTCGGCAACAGCCTTCTTCCACACCTCGGACGCATGCTGCTCGAACAGGTCGCCGACTTCCATGAATTGTCCTGAATCAATCAGCTCCTGGATAATATCGGCATCTCTGGTCGTTACGATGTCGGGCATATTGCCTTTGGCCAGCTCCAGCCTCAACTTGTTGGCGTAGGTCTCTGAGGTGCCGGAGATCGTCCAGAGATAACGGATACGGATGCCCAGCCGCTTCTCGGCCCAGACCGTATGTACGTTATGCTCCAGGCTCTCCCCTTTGATAAAGTTCAGGTTGGGGTTCACAGAGCCGACCGTATACAGGTCTACCGGAGGATCATATTTGCCTTGCTTAACATCGAAGTGAGGGGCTGTACTCTGCGGTGAAGCGGGCGGCTGACTATCGCCAGTGCTGTGCCAGGAGCACCCTGACAGGATCAGGAGCAGCAGGAACAGCGGTGAATGGACCTTCATGAAACCACCTGCTTTTCGTAGAGTTCGGTGTGACGAACAGATTGTATTGTAATCGACCTCATGATCTTATGATACACTTCTCCATATTACAGCAAATGTCTTGAAAAGGATGATCTTTATGGTGGCATGGCGTCCCAACCTGTTCATTAAAATGGTAGCAATCCTGCTCTCGCTGATTGCCGCTACACTCTTGTTCTACGGAATGTCCTACCGTAAGGATGTCGGAGTCATTACCAGTCAGATTAAAACCACCGACCTGAATCATCTGGAATTCCTGACCCAGCAGATGGATGACAATATCAACCAGCTGGCGGGCAGCATGTATGCCCTGCAGAGAGATCCCACCATCCGCGATTATGAGCAGATTACGCAGCTGGGCCATCTTATTGATCCCGCCCAGACGATTATGACGGTGCTGGAGAAGCTGTCCCTACAGACCAGCTCCAGTACGTGGGAGAACCGGATTGTCTTGTACAAGCCCTTCAGCGGGGAGACCTTGGGCTCGGATTCCTCGCTGTCCTTCGATGTCTCTGTCCTGCACAAGCCGCTGCCGGCAGGCTGGGAGTATATCTCGGCGGACAGGGCCGGCGCAGAGGCAGGCTTCCGGCTGCTTTTGTCGGACCCTGCCCAGGCAACAAGCCGGCCGCGCGAGGCGCAGCTGCTGATGTCCATGTATTTACCAGTCTCCAATATTGAACGGATGTTCGAGGCCTACCAGTCGCAGAACACGGGGGACACCTTCTTGTACCATCCAACATTCGGGGTCATCCTCTCGCGGAGTTCGGACCGGCAGATGGCGGAGCAGGTCACCGCGGCACTGAATATCACGGCCGGGAAGAGTACCTCCGATATCTTCAACCTTAAGCAGGGCAGCTTCCTGGTCAGCTCAGTGCCCTCCTCGGCCATCGACTGGCAGGTCGTGCATTATTCACCGCTGAAGGAGATTCTTCAACCGATCCGCAGCAGCCGCTCTTCCTTCCTGACAGGATCGGCTATTCTGCTGGTGATGAGCCTGCTCTTCTCCTTGCAGCTCTACCGCCAGGTGCAGCGTCCGGTGAGCCTTCTGCTGCGTTCGCTCAACCGGATGAAGGAAGGGCGCTGGTCTACCCGCATTCATACCCGGACCAATCAGGAGTTCACGCTGCTTAATGAGGAATTCAATGACATGGCCGAGAAGATTCAGTCGCTGATCGAGCAGGTCTATCTGGAGCAGCTCCGGGCCAAGGATGCCCATCTGAAGCAGCTTCAATCACAGATCAATCCGCATTTCCTGTACAACTGCCTGTTCTTCATCAAGAGCAAGGCCGCCATAGGAGATACGGAATCCGTCGAGGCGATGGCACTCAGCTTGGGCGAATATTACCGTTATATTACCAGGGTCGACCATTCCCTCACCACCCTTCAGGATGAGCTGAAGCTGCTGGAGAATTACCTGAAGATCCAGAATTTGCGGAAGCAGCGTATCCGCTATGAGATGGATATGGAGACTGAACTGCTGGACCTGAACATTCCGCGGCTGCTGATTCAGCCTCTAGTAGAGAATAGTATCATCCATGGCATTGAGCGAAAAATCGGCCCCGGCTCCATCCGGATCACCGGCCGCCATACCCGGGAAGCCATTCTCATTACCGTTGAGGACAACGGCGCCGGTATGACAGAGGAAGCCATTGCCGCGCTTCAGGCGCGTATTAACGAAAACACGCGTGAGGATGGAGGCTGCGGGCTATGGAATGTCCAGCAGCGTCTCAAATTACATTACGGCGAGGCTTCCGGCCTGATGATTGCCCCTTCACCGGAAGGCGGTCTGATAACAACTCTCCATATGGAGAAGAAAGAGGAACCTGATGCACCAAATTCTATTGGTTGACGATGAACCCTATGTGGTCGATGATCTGTCCATTTCGATTCCCTGGGCGGAGATGGGCTTCGGACAGGTCCACAAAGCTTATTCCGGGTATGAGGCGCTGGAGCTGCTCCAGCGTTATCCCATTGATATTGTAGTCACAGATATCAATATGCCGGAGCTGTCCGGCACCGAGCTGATTGCCGCCATCCGCAAGCGCTGGAAGCATATCCGGGTGGTGATGCTGACCGGCTATGCGGAGTTTGAATATGCCCGCAAGGCTATTGAGGAGCAGGCCAGCGCCTATCTGCTCAAGCCGATAGCGAACGACCAGCTGATCGCCGTCATCGGCAAGCTCCAGGAGAAGCTGCGCAGTGACTGGGAGGCCTGGTCCTCCCACCAGCGGACGATGCAGACCTTCCGCGAGCATCTGCCAATCCTGCGGGACCGCCTGCTCGGGGAACTGCTGCAAGGTCGGAAGCTGCCCGGGCCGCAGCTCCAGGAGCGGCTGGACCAGTTCGACCTGCCGTTCAGGGCCGGACTGCCAGTCTGTCTGGCCGTGGTCCGTCCCGAGGAATTCTTCCGGCGTCAGGATATGCACAGCATGCTGCTGTTTGAATATGCAATCATTAATATCGCCCAGGAGCTGTTCCAGGACCGCTTCCTGATCTGGTCCTGCAAGGATGTTCATGATTATCTCGTATTCCTGCTGCAGCCCAGGGAGGATGTTGAACACGACGGCAATCCGGGAAATGGGGTGGCTCAGGCTGCCTATCAGCTGCAGAATCATGTCAGCACCCTGATGGGAGGCGGCCTGTCCGTGGTGACCACCGGCTGGGGCGACTTCCCGGATCAGGTCTACACTCTCTATCAATCCGCCATCTCCGCAATCCGCCAGCATATCGGCAGTGAGACCGGCATCTATCTCGATACCACGGATAACAGCAGCTCCCAGCCCGTGGAGATTCTCCAGCCGCTCTATGAGCCTCCTCTGCTGTTCCACATGTTCGAAGCGAACAACTGGCAGGGCATTGAAGACAAGCTGAACGCTATTGTCTCGGAACTGGTCCACAGTCCGGAGCGGTCACTGGAGCATATCCAGGAAGCCCGTCTGCACTTGGAGACGGCCTTCTATTATTTCGCCCACAAGAATAACAAGCTGCTGAGCGAGATTGTCGGCAATCCGCTGCTGGAGCAGGCTCCCTTTCAGACGCCGGACAAGCTGCGGGAGTGGGCCATGGAGGTTATCCTTCTGCTGAGAGAGCATACGGATTCCGAACGGCGGAACAGCCGGACCGTGCTGATCCGCAAGGTACATGAGTATATCAACCGCAATCTGCACTATGTCTCCCTACAGGCCATCGCCGACCATGTCCAGATGCATCCGGTCTATCTCTCCAAAATGTACAAGCTGGAGACCGGCAAGCGGATCAGCGACTATATCAGTCAGGTAAAGATGGAAAAAGCGGCGTATCTGCTAATCCATACGCCGCTCAAAATTTATGAAGTTTCCTCGGAGCTCGGGTACTCCAACGCCCATTATTTCATTAAGCTCTTCAAGGAATATGCGGGGATGACCCCGCATGAATACCGTGACCGGGCGCTGTAATTCCGTCAGTTACGCGAAGATAAGCTCTACCTCATGGGCGAAGCCGTCATCTACGGCCGGTACCAAGCCGTCCTCCAGTACCCGGCCGTCCAGCGTCAGGCGGGCTGCCCCGTCCTGCATGCGGTGGAAGCCCTCCGGCTTGCGGACCTGAATCCGGTAGGAGGAACTGCCCAGCTTCAAGGTATAGGTAAGCTCCGTCTGCTCTTCCCGCAGCACCGGACTCAGTGCTATGCCCTGCTCCGTATATTCAATACCCAGCGCTTCCATCAGCGAGAGGGTGAGCCAGGTCGAGGTGCCGCTAAGCATTGGACCGATGTTCTCACCAGTCTCGCTGTTGTTGTATTGGGTGCAGAACCGCGGATTCCCGCAGACGGCAAACGGATCATCCATCGTCTTGAACGGCATAATCCGGTCCAGCAGCCAGTAGCCCAAGCGGGAGAGCTCGGCAGCCAGATCCGGACTGGATACTTCCTTGGCCCCCTTGAACATAGCCGCAGCAGCCATCATGCAGGCATGCTTGAATACGCCGCCGTTCTCGCGGTCACCCGGGAAATATTCATCCGAGGCCGTGTGCGTGGATACCCGGCCCAACGCCACCGGCGAGACCAGCTTCATGCCGTAAGGCGTCATCAGATGCGCCTTCATAGTGTCCAGCATCACCGCGATCTGCTCCTCATCCGCACAGCCCGCCAGAATGCTCCAGCTGAACGAATTCAGGAAGTACGAGCCGTCCTTCGCCGGATCGGAGGACATCCCGTCTCCGGCAGCGCCGAGATACGTATATTCTCCGTTCGGATAGCGGTTGAACAGCACACGGGCGAAGAAATCGCCCTTCCAGGCATGTTCCTGGATGCGTTCGCGCAGCTTAGCTCCGAAGCCCGTCAGCTCATCTGCATACGCCTGCTCGCCTTTGCGGGCGGCCAGGGCGGACAATTCATCAACCGCCACCTTCAGCAGGAAGGCGTTCATGACGCTCTCGGAATAATCACTCTCCAGCGAATCCCCGAAGACACCGCCAGCCTCCAACTGCTTCCGGTAGAGTGCTTCCTTGGCCGGGCCGTTCAGATAGGTGTCATCGAGCTTCAGACAGTCGTTCCAGTCTGCGAAGTCGAGCAGCGGCAGGCCGTGACGTCCGATCGAGATCTGTCCGGAATAGACAATAATCGCCTTCAGGGTCTCGAATACCGGCCGTTCTGTATCTGTGCCTGCTACCGGACAAGCCTCATCCAGGAACTCCGCATCCCCGGTCAGCATGACATAACGGTAGACAGCCTGGATCAGCCATAGCGCATCATCGGACCATTTGCCCGGCTCTTTGCCGGCCCAGAAGAAATTGTGATACGCATACCCCAGCTCAAATACCATGCTGGTCCATTCTTTCAGCAGGCTCTTGACGAGGCCGCCCCGGCCCATCCCGACGAAATAATACATCGAGGCATACATATCCTGAATTTCACGGAAGCCGATCTCCCGGTAGCCCTTCTGGGTCTGACAGAAGGAGCGGGAGACAAAGCTCTGGTAGAGCACCTGAAACGGCAGATTGCGGTTCACGAACTGGTCGAAATCCGCGTCCCCGGAGGATACCTGCAGGAACCTGGAGTAATTCCGCACGAACTTCAGGGATTGTGCCAAGGCTTCTTCGGCCGCGCTGCGGCTTGTGAAGCGGGCGATCAGCGCGCCTACCTCTTCCTCCAGTACCGTATCGCTCCAGGTTGCTCCGCTCTTGTCGGAGACAAGGCCCGTCAGCTGGTCAACCGCTGTCGTGGCTCCGGCAGGAACCTGAATATCGCCCGCTACCGCGAAGAATCCCGGCCCCTTGCGGTGCAGAATGCTGCTCAGCTTCAGCGCGCCGGATGGCCGGTGGAGTGAGCCGGTGCCGACGAACTCATTGTAGCTGACGCAATATTCACGCGGCAGCACCGGTCCGTCTTCCCCGTGGATAATCATCGTGTGGAAGCGCAGATCATGGCGCCCGCCTTCCGGGTAATAGTCAGGGCTGATTGCAGCCACGGCACCATCAGCGTCCTGCAATACGCCGCCTTGCATAATAACATTGCTATACAGCACATCCTCGAACAGAGCGCCCGGTGCTGCCGAGCCGAACATGCCCGTATACACCAGACGAAGCTGGCGGCTGCTCTCTCCATGGTTCGTAATCGTAACCCGCTGCATCTCGGTCGCCAGCGGCAGACCTTCAGCATGCGGCAGAATGAAGATAGTACGTATAATCTCAAGTCCGCCGGACAGGCGGTACGTGATGATGGTTACATTCTGTGAATGGCGGCAGACCGCCGATTCAATGCCTTCTCCGCCCGGATCAGCGGAATAGAAGATCTGCTTCCCGTCCTCAAACAGATAGAATTGACGGTTGGCCGGGAAGCCGTTCTCCTCCTGGCGCATATCCCAGCGGGTCGCCAGCACCTGGGTAGCCGCATGGGAACGGAAGCTGCCGCCGCCCAGGCGGTCGACCACGCTCTTCGGTGTAGTCTGAAGCGGATGAGGGAACTCCAGACGGTTGCCCAGCAGCAGATTGACCGCGAAGTGCGGCCCCGGAACGGGGGAGCGCAGGTCAATCACATGCTCGCCTTCAGCGTTAAGGGCACCGGCCCAGCCCGGTGCAGCCTGAAGCTGCGCCAGCGCCGCGCTTGCAGCCGCCTCCGGTATAGCTGTTGTCTGTTCCTGTCTTCCGGCATGGCGGATATGCAGGGACAGTGCCGTACCTGTATCATTCACGGTGAACAGCGCGGATGCGCCAGCCTCCTTCGGCAGCAGCGTTGCCACCTCCGGGAGCTTCAGCAGCTCCTGAATGGCCGGCAGCCGGAGCGGAAGGCCCGCTACGCCAACAGCCCCGATACACTTGGAATCCGTGAAGACGGCGCTTAGCTGCCCGCCTGCATCCATCCGGTCTGCGAATGCTTGTCTCAGGATATCCTCAGGTGAAGCAGCCGCTGCTCTTGCGGTATTGAATTTCAGCATCATGAATGGTTCTCCTCTTTTCCTGTTTTCTATTGGACGATACTCATTCCCTGTTATGTATACTCATTGGGCCGAAGAATTGGGGGAAGGTTCTTAACAAGCACGGAGAACGGTTGCCCGTCCTCCATGTAATGATTATAGAAGTGTCTGCGTCCAGTCTAAATACCAAATCGTAAGCCTGAATAACAAAATCCAAAGCATGTTCAAGGTGCCGCTGCTGTTCCGTTATTCGTGAGCACAATATCATCCACGTTCACCGTCAGATGCCCGGTGCCGCCATCCTTAATATCTCCCAGCTCGAAGGAAATGCGGCCGATGGAGGTGCTGCCTCCGGCAACATCGAATTCTACGGTATATTCCTGATAATCGCTGCCCAGATCAACAATTTTGCTCGTATATCCGTGCCAGTTGTAGTTGTCCGCCACATCCAGCCAACCGATGCTGATATTCATTTTGCGTTCAGCTGATGCCTTGGCCTTGAAGGTGAGTGTATAATGATTGCCTTCGTTGTAAGCGATTCCCTCATAAAAGACCTGCCGGTCCCAGGTGTTCGTTCCGGTGGAGCCCACCTTAATCTGCAGCGCTTCATTCACATTATCAATAGTTAACTCCCCGTTGTCGGAGGAGTAGCTGCTCCAGCCCTTAAGCGGCGCCGAGAAATCGCCGTTTGGAATCAGATTCTCCCCGTAAGCCTCACCATCCAGCACCGGGCTTACCTGAAGCAAGGAGATATTGCCCAGGTTGACCGTATGCGCTCCGAGCTCTTCGGAAATCTTGCCCAGACTGAACTGGAGCACCGCTGCGGAATCCGTTGCCGGGGCAGTAAACAGATATTCATAGTGTCCTCCGGCTTCGCTGAGTCTCAGCTCCTGTTCCAGATAAGGAGTCCAGTTGCCATCGTCAGTCCCGTCATGCTGAACCAGCGCTTTAATATCCCGGGCCACCGAAGCATCCGCATCGAAGCGCAGCAGATATTTCTTGCCCTGCTCTACCGGGATGCCCGGCTGCTTCACCTGTACATGCCAAGCCTCCGTTCCCGTTCCGCCGAGGCTAACCTGCAGTGCTCCATACACCGCCTTCATTACAGTGCTCTTCCCCGGGTCATTGTCATCCCAGTCCTTCTTGTATAGCGTCCAGTTGTCGGTGGAAGCATCCTTGAAGCTGCCGTTCATCACCAGCTCACGGGACAGATCCAGCCAGGCCAGATTGTAGCCGCTGCCGCCAAGACGGATATAATAGCTTCCCGCAGGCAGCGCAAGCGGGGCTCCAACGATCGCCCGGTAGGATTGAAGACCTCCGGTGTTGCCAACTGCCGCGCTGTAGACAGATTCCGTCACCACATTCTGCTTGCCGGCATCCAGTACTGACAGCGTAAGCTCGGAATCCGCGAGCACACTAGATACTCGGGTAACCGGAACAATGCTTCCTGCCTGAGGCAGTACCACCTTATATTCCACATAGTCACCGTTGTCCATATCCGTGATATCCTTGCCGCCTTCACCGCTCGGAATCAGGCCGGTTCCTGAAGTTCTCCAGAACTGATCTCCCCGCAGATGCAGGTAGTTAGTGAGCACTGGCGGATCGGTCATCCGTACCAGTCGCACATTGTCAATCTCGGTCTGCCCCACAGCCGCGCCCAGAAGGAACGATAACGCAGCTTCTGTGCCGGACCCGCCGGACAGCTCAATTTCTGCCGTATAGCTCTTCCACTCCGGTGACAGAGTAAAGGTGGTTCCGTCAGGATAGACCGTCTGTCCACCGCTGCTGGCCAGCTTAATGCCAAGCGGCTGCGCCTCGGCCGATCTCGCATCGAAGGCAAGCTGGTAGACGGCTGCTGCGGACACAGGAATTCCTGCCTGGGTCAGCGTCACATCCTCCGGCGATCCTCCGGCCTTCTGCACATCCGCCCGGAACTCCCGCTTCATCATCGGCAGGGCAAGTGTATTGGTAACACTGGCCTTCGCCGCTGCTTCCGAGCCCTGCTTAACGGCAAAGCTCCAATATCCAAGCCGTGCTTCTCCCAGATCGAAGCCTCCGTTATAGATCAGGTTGCCGTCAGCAAGCGGAGTGCGTACTACCGGCGGCGCTTCTGTCTCTACCACCCTTACATTCGCGAAGTAGGCGGATATGTTGTTCAGACCCAGGTTAAACTCAAAGCGGGCATTATTGTCCGAAGCCTTCGCCATCGTAAAGCTGTACTCATACGATTGCCAGTCCGGTGTAAGCTGGAAATTGCGCTCCCCGGAATACGCCGTCCATCCGCCGCCGAATTCGGTCAGCTTGCTCATAAGCGGCCGGGCTGCGTCCGCTTTGGCATCGAAGGTTACCTTGTAGGCTTTGTCCCGCTCCAGAAGCAGCGGCTTCTGCGCAAGCTGAATGGAATAGTTCTGGGTTCCGGCCTCATGGACAGCAACCTTCACCGCCTTGCCCTTATCCTGATCCTCAATGACCGAGACGGTTCCGCTTCCGCTCTCATTCTCAATCAATTCCCAATATTCCGGCTGACCTTGGGCTGCTACAGCACCCTTGAAGTCCCCGTTGTAGATCTGATTCCCGTCTGCCAGGGCAGGACGCTGCGGGGTCGACAGTCCCGGATCCACCGGCCGCTTCCCTGTTACATCCGGCCATTGATCCAGGTTCTTGTATTTGTAGACCCGTACGTAGTCTACATACATTTTATCCGACTTGAAGTCGGTCTTCGGATTGCCCGGCCAGTCTCCGCCCACGGCCAGATTCAGAATCATATAGAACGGCCGGTCAAACGGAGCAGGGTACGTATAGTAATCCGGCTGGCCTTTGGCCATCGTTCCCCAGTCACTCGTCTCAAAATACATTTTATCGTCCACATAATACCGGATCAGGCCCGGAAGCCATTCCAGTGTGAAGTCGTGATAATCATCAGCGAAGGTCTGACCTTCGGGCAATACATAGGTTTTGGTCTGGCTAGTTTGCGGAATGTCATAGTGAATCGAGCCATGGACCGTTCTTGGATACAGATCTGCCCCAGGCTTGCCGGCAACTGGTCCCGTCAATTCCATAATGTCCATCTCGCCGCTTCCCGGCCAAGGTCCATACTGCGTCTCATCATCGGTTGGCATCATCCAGATGGCTGGCCACATGCCCTGTTGAACCGGCAGCTTGGCCCGTACGGTGAATTTGCCGTAGGTCCAGTCGCCCTTCATCTTGGAGGTCAGCTTGCCTGAAGTATAATTCTTCCCCCCGTAAGTCTGCTTCCGGGCTTCCAGCTCCAGTACGCTCTGCCCGCTCTCTGTGGCAAGCGAAGCATTGTCCGGGTGATAATATTCCAGCTCGTTATTGTACACCGTGCCGGTATCCTGCACATTCCATTTCGCCGCATCAATGGTCTGGCCGTCGAATTCGTCATTCCAGACCAGCTCCCACGGATTGTTCTGGGTTGGCGGAGTCGGGGTCGGCGTTGGGGTTGGTGTGGCAGCAGGCGTTGCGGTTGGCACCGGTGTCGCAGGTGAAGGTGTTGGCGAGGGTGTGTCACCACCGCCTGCATTCCCGCCGCCGCCCGCTTGGGCTGGGGCAGTAGTAGCCTTGGCACTTGCCTGCGCTGTAGCTCCTGTGCCGGACAAGTCCCGGAGCGTCTCGCCGGTCTTGAGCGCCTGGCCGTTCAGCAGCACACGGTCCGCCTGGTTCTCAAGCCGGCCGATCTGCCCCCGGCTCACGATCTCTGATCCGGCAGCGCCTGCGCCGATGACCACAGCCTCTGCACGGGAGCCCGCTCCGATCTCCACCTTCGCCGGCTTAAGCAATTCGATCCGGGCTGCGGTGCTGCCATCCTCCAGTACCATTCGTACCAGGGTGGTAAGCTTGTTCAGCTTGATCTGCCCCAGGGTGGATTGGCGGAACACCACCGAGTGGCCGCCTCCTCCTGAGATATGGGTCGTTCCCTGTACCTTGATGCCCGAGAAGGCAACTTCCCCTTCCCCTGCTCCGGCCGTCACGTAGAGATTGCCGCTGACGGTTCCGCCTTCGAGCTGCACATTCGCCCGGTTGACAATCACATTGCCGGACACCGCTCCAAGCTTCTGGCTTCCCTCGCCGGAGCTGATCCACCCGACCATCCGGCTCAGCAGCTCGGCCAGCTCGGCCCGGGTCATCTGCGCCTGCGGATTCAGCTTGCCGTCTGCATCGCCGCGCAGGTAACCGGCGCCAAGCATCGCACTTACGGCTTCCCGGGCGTAGCCGCTGACCGCCGCCGCATCAGACTGTGCAGCCAGCGCACCCTGAGAGCCCGCCTCCAGCGTGAACGCCCGGCTCAGCATAGTCACGGCTTCCTGGCGGGTAACAGCCTCTCCCGGCTGGAACCGGCCGTCCGCGTAGCCTTGAACAACACCTGCGGCATTCACGCGGCTGACATCCTTGCCATACCAGGAAGAAGCGCTTACATCACTGAATACAGCACTGCCTGAATCCGTGTAACGGAACACGCGGCTGATGATGGCGGCCATCTCTGCCCGTGAGACCGCTTGTCCCGGTCTGAATTGTCCTGCCTCGTCCCCCTGCAGAATTCCTGCGGCTGACAGCCTGTTCACTGCGGCCGAAGCCCAGTGCTGCTTCATATCGGCGAACCCTGCCGCCCGGGCAGCCTCTGCCCGGCCTGTACTTGCAGACAGCCTGTCTGCGTCTTTTCCGCTATCTGCCTGTGCTATTCCTGTAGTTCCCGGAAGCTGAATCCCTGACAGCAGCAATCCGGCAATCAGAAGCTTGGATATTCCTTTGCGGTACATCTGAACACTCCCCCTCGTGTAGAACCTTGTTGAATTCTGGACTCGCGCCAGTCGATTTCAGTATAGGGTCCGCATCCCGGAGACGACATACCAATTCCTTAGCCCGTATAACAAAGATGCAACTTTCGTAGTGACGGCAAAAAACCCAAATACCGGGCGGCTTCAAAAGCCACCCGGTATTTGGGCACGGCGAATCTATGTAACTGTTAGCCGGTTATGAATCAGGCAATGCTCAAGAGGAGGCGTGGATTTGCGGGAAATCCTGTGCAACCTCTTCACCCGAGAACAGATCGTCAAGCGAGCTGAGCGTGCCATCCTCTTCAACCTGATAAACCGACATTTTCTCGCCGTTGACCGTAAGTTCGATGAAACAGCCCCAGCAATAGAACTGGTGGGAGCCGATCTTGCCGATATCCTTGGAGTTGCAGTTTGGACACTTCATATAATACATTCCACCTATCCGTTAACAATATTAATGGCTTTTTGGAGCCGTTCTTCACTCATCGCGGGAACCAGTACCGATTCCTCTCCGATAGACATTCCTTCAGAACAAGGCAGCCATTTGCGGCCTTCGATCAAATCAGTTACAAGCCCGTCACTGATTTCCAGCGCTACTATTGTATTTCCCAACTTATGGTCAAAATAAACATCCGATATTCGCCCAAGCACCGTTCCCGATGCTGTAAGCACCTGCCTGTCCTTCAAATTGTTCTTTCCCAAGAGGAAAGTGTAGGATATATGGTCAGCATCGACCTTAATAATCGACTCTTTATTGCGGATCATGACAGCATCCTCGCCATAAGCGACAATATTATCCCATGCCACAACTTTCACAAGCCTTCCAAAAAAAGATTTGCTTTCCAGTTCAATACCCGTAATATTCCAGTTTGAATCCAGTCCGATATCGATTATTTCACCGACTTCAGTACCTTCTTCAACTTCGTATACAGTGAGGCCAATCATATCTTGAAGTTTCATGGTATCCAAAGTCCCCTCACCTTAAGTATTGCTTACGGATTCCCATGGGCAAGGGACCTCTTAAACGGCTGTCAGGTTACAAGGACGCCTAGTCTCTATTACGCAGCCGGTTCAGAACGGTTCCAACTTTCTGGGCGACAACCTGCATTTCTTCAATAGTATTACCCAAACCTGTACTAAAGCGAATCGCTGAGTTCAAAAGTTCTTCCGGAAGCTTCATTGCCCGGAGGACATGCGAGATTTCCAGAGATCCTGATGTACAGGCTGAGCCGCTGGCCGCCGCAATCCGTTCCATGTCCAGGTTCATCAGCAGCACATCTGTCCTGGCTCCGGGAAAGCTGATATTCAGAATTCCAGGCACCGTATGCTGTTCATTTCCGTTGACGACATATCTCTCTGCTCCGACCTGCTTGTCCAGCTCCTCCAGCAGCGTGCTGCGGAGCTCCAGAGCCCGCTCGTGATGACCCGGCAGCCCTTGCACAACCAGTTCAACGGCTCTGGCGAACCCTGCGGTATGAGCCAGACTCTCCGTGCCCGCCCGCCGGCCGCGCTCCTGAAGTCCGCCATGCTGTCTTGGCGTAAGCGGCGCCCCCCGCCGGACGTACAAGCCTCCAATCCCCTGCGGACCTCCGATCTTGTGGGCTGAGAAGCTCATATAGTCGACCGGCAGGTCGCGGAGCACCAGGGGCAATGTTCCCAGAGCTTGTACAGCATCTACATGCACAAGCACACCCCGTTCGGCCGCTAATCTGCCAATCTCTTCTATAGGCTGTACAGTTCCCACTTCATTATTCACATACATTATGCTAATCAGTACTGTATCCTCGCGCAGAGCCGATTCCACATCCTCCAGAGAGACACGTCCGGTAGAATCAACAGGAAGATAGGTGACCTCGAAGCCCTGCCCCGCAAGCTCCGCGCAGGTATGCAGCACTGCATGATGCTCGACCGCTGTAGTAATGATATGTCTACCCTTGGAAGCAGAAGCATAGGCTGCGCCGAACAGAGCGAGATTATCGCTCTCCGTGCCTCCGCTTGTGAAGACCCACTCCTCAGGGGAACAGCCCAAAAAGCCCGCGATTCTATCGCGCGCCCCATTTATAATTCTCTTGGCAGACCGTCCGAACTGGTGCACACTGGACGCATTGCCGTACTCGTTCAACAGCATATGATACATAACCGCTGCCACCTCCGGATGAACCGGTGTTGAAGCGGCGTGGTCCAAATAGATGGGTTTCATAACGAAATTCTCCGCTTCTTGGAATTCAGGATTTGCTTGCAGAACTACTTAGATTATACTGCTGAACAGCTTGTTTTACCACCTGTTAATAAACACAATATTGTAACATTTGTCCATGCTCAGCGCCCCGGATCAGCCCTATAATTCCGGCAAACGCGCAGCAAGCTCCTCCTCGGAGATCACTTCAATACCATGCAGCCGTAAAAGAGCTGTGGTCACCCCTTCTCCGGGGATTTTCCCGCCTGCAAATTCTCCGTTATAGATCCAGGAGCTGCCGCAGGAAGGGCTGTTCTCCTTAAGGACAACAAGCGTGGCAGCTAAGCTGTGTGCCTGCTCCAGCGCGGCATACGCGCCCTCTATATACATTGCTGTTACATCATTCCCTGCTCTGTCAACCACCCGGGCCCGCCCCTCCAGCACATCCCTGCCGTTGCCGCCTATAATCTCTGCCGGTTCTCTCGGGGTAGAGAAGCCGCCCAGCAGCTCGGGACATACAGCAACCGCCTGCCGGCTGTCCAGCAATTGCCTGATGCCCTGCTCCAGACAATCGGTTCCGTTATATCTGACCTTCATTCCTGCCAGGCAAGAGCTTACGATAATCAATGCCGCCGTCTCCCTTCGCAATCTTCCGTCTCATCTTATATAATGCTAAGGCAAGCTGTTCGGTCTGTAAACCATTAACTATCCAGGGAGGGATGAACCAAATGTGCGGAAGATATACGATCACCGTAACGCTGGAGGAGCTGATCGCCAAGTATTTCATCCGGGAGCACCCGCTCATCCAATATGCACCGAAGTATAACGCGGCTCCGATGCAGCATATTACCGCGGTCATTCATGACGGCACACAGAATAAGCTCGGCGAACTCCGCTGGGGACTGCTCCCTTCCTGGTCCAAGGAAGACAAGAACGCTGCCAAGCTAATCAATGCCCGCAGTGAGACCCTGCTGGAGAAGGCTTCGTTCAAAGGACTGGTGGCCTCCCGCCGCTGTGTGATTCCCGCAGACGGCTTCTATGACTGGAAAATCCAGGAAGGCGGCAAGCAGCCGATGCGGATTACGATGCGGGACGGGAAGTTGTTCTCTATGGCTGCTCTGTACGATATCTGGACCGCTCCGGACGGAGGAAGAATCTCCACCTGCACGATCATTACCACCGCCCCGAACCGTCTCATGAAAGACATCCATGACCGGATGCCGGTCATTCTGGATGCGGACGGGGAAGCGCAGTGGCTGGAGCGCAGCAACCGGAATATTCCCGCCCTGCTGAAGCTGCTGCGGCCTTACGATGCGGAGCAAATGCTGGCCTATCCCGTCTCCGCAGCCGTGGGCGATGTCAGGAGTGACTACCCTGAGCTGATCCGCAGAGCCGGGCCGGAGCCGGTGCAGGGCACCCTATTTTGACTACGGCCCTGAAAGTAATATCTGCTGTTTGAAACCTCCGGTCCAAGGGTATTAACTAAGGCTCATACCTCATAATATCCATCTACAATACGTATCACAGGAGGAATTTAAATATGGCTCTCAGCAGACAAGCAGCGTCCCAACCCTCATCCGGCTCCTCCATCGCGCTTGAATGTCTCTATCATTCTTCGCAGGGGAGATGGGCATATGCCTATAACAAGGACACCTTCCACTTAAGAATCCGCAGCAAAAAAAATAATGTAGACCGGGTATTCGCGCTGACCGGCGATAAATACGACTGGGAGCAGCATCATCAGGAGCTGAGTATGCGCAAGGTGGCTACTGACAGCTTCTTCGATTACTGGGAAGCAGAGATCTTCCCCGAGTTCAAACGTTTCTCCTATGGCTTCCGGCTGGAAACCGATCAGGAAACGGTATGGATGCTCGAATCCGGCTTCTTTACAGACGGGCTGCCTGCGCCTGCCGGAGGCTACTACGAAATGCCTTACCTCCATGAGGTTGACCTGCTCCAGGTTCCCGAATGGGCGAAATCTGCGGTCTTCTATCAGATCATGCCCGACCGGTTCGCTAACGGAGATCCGGCGAATGACCCCGAAGGGACGCTCGAATGGGGGGCACCGCCCACCTACGACAGCTATTTTGGCGGTGACCTGCAAGGGATGATTGATCATCTGGATTATATTGTGGAGCTTGGCGTAACGGCGCTGTATCTGACCCCGATCTTCCAGGCTCCCAGCAACCATAAATATGACACTGTTGACTACGGAACGGTCGATGCAAACTTCGGGGATCTCGATAAACTCAAGCAACTGGTGGACCTGGCTCATTCCAAAGGGCTTAAGGTGGTCCTCGATGCCGTCTTCAATCATACAAGCTCCGAGTTCGCACCGTTCAAGGATGTGCTGGAGCATGGAGCGGACTCCAAATATGCAGGCTGGTTCCATATCCATGATTATCCCGTTCAGGTGGTGGACGGCAGGGCCAACTATGATACCTTCGGCTTCTTCAGCGGAATGCCCAAGCTCAACACTGCCAACCCGGAAGCCAGGGATTATCTGCTGGATATCACCAAGTTCTGGCTCAAGGAGGTACACATCGACGGCTGGCGGCTGGATGTCGCTAATGAGGTGGACCATGTGTTCTGGCGGGATTTCCGCAAAGCGGTCAAGGAGATTAACCCGGAAGCGTTCATCATCGGTGAGGTGTGGAGCGACTCCCTCAGCTGGCTGCAGGGCGATCAGTTCGATTCGGTGATGAACTACCCCTTCTCTGACCGGCTGCTGAAGTTCTTCGGAGCGGACAACGACATGGATACGCACACCTTCGCCGCGCAGATCTACGGGTTGCTGATGCGGTACCCCCGGCAGGCGAATGAAGTGCTGTTCAATCTCCTGGCGAGCCATGATACCCCGAGAGTGCTCACCCGGCTGGGCGGGGACAAGCGGCGGCTGAAGCTGGCCATCACCTTCCTCTTCACGTTCACTGGTACGCCGTGTATTTTCTATGGAGATGAGATCGGAATGACCGGCGGAGATGACCCGGACTGCCGCAAATGCATGATCTGGGAAGAGGACCGGCAGGACCGGGAGCTGCTGCGCTTTTATCAGAGCCTCATTGCCCTGCGCAAGGAGCACGAGGTGCTGCGCACCGGCCAGTTCCGCTTCCTGCTGAGTGATCCGGGCAGCGGGGGCCTGGTGTATGAACGCTGGAATGAGCACACCCGCTTCACGGTCTGGATGAATAATTCCGCTGAACCGCTGACGCTGACGCAATCACTGAGCGGCGGAGCTTGGCAGGATGCCTTGAGCGGCGAGCCTGTGGAGCAGGATGGGCAGAAAATCCGCATGACGCTGGAGCCGCTGGAATACCGGATTCTGTATAGCGGACAAGCTGGCGGCGAAGCCTGATTACCTGCGCACCCGCACAATGTATGCTGTTTTTGGCATACATTCGGGCCAATCAAAGACAAAGACAAGCCCCGGGAAGGGGCTTGTTTGTTTATAGCTGTTTGTTACACCGAACCGGGTTACCAGTAGTGATATACTTTTGTAAAAACAATCGTTCTTCACACACTATTCAATGACAGGAGAGCCGCCGCATGAACATTAGAACCGCAACCGAAGCCGATTATGATTACCTCGCAAGCCGTGACCGCCATATCCTGAACTCACTTCTTCTCTCGAAAATAAACCAGCAGGAGATTTACATTCTGAGCGAGGACGGGCTGGACATTGGCTGGCTGCGTTACGGCTATTTCTGGGACCAGATCCCTTTTATGAATCTGCTGTGGATTGATGAGCCTTATCGCGGATCAGGATTCGGCAGACAGGCGGTGCAGCATTGGGAACAGGCGATGCAGGCCATGGGCCATAAGCAGGTCATGACCTCCTCAATGGCCAATGAAGAGGCCCAGCATTTCTACCGGAAACTGGGCTACCGCGACTCGGGCTGCCTGCTGCCGGACAATGAGCCGCTGGAGATTTTCTTCACCAAAGCGCTGTAGCTGATACACTAACTGCTCAAATGCTGGTTCTTCAGACCGGCTCCCAGCTCCGCTGTATACCTGGTCAGCCGCAGGCTGATCTCGGTGCGCATCACATCCCGGGTAAGTCCGAAGCGTTCCTGATAGCCCCGGCAAAAGATTTTGTAATACACCAGGAACTCCTCCTGCTCATCGGCCAGCACCCGGATATTATGCTGCTTCAGCTCCTTCTGCAGCTGGTAGGTATCCTGCATAATACGCTGCTGAATCGCCTGGCCGGCGATCATGAAAGCCCGCTTAAGGATGCTGCTCGACAGCTCAAGCTCCTTGAGGCTTTTGCTCACCATCGTATCCAGGTAAGGAAGCAGAATGAGGTCACGCACCATCGTCCGCTCCTCTACCGTAATCATTTTCCTGCCCTCTGTCCCCTGCTTCTGTTCATACTGCTGGACATGCTCTGTCATTAACATTTTGGATTTCCACCGCTCATTTCCGTCTAGCTTGCTCATTTATAGTGCCCCCCAATCTGCTGCGCCCGTTCCAGAGCAACCCCAGACTCCAGCAAAGAAGACGCGCGGATCAGCGCCCCGCTTCCGTACCGGTTCTTGATCTGATCAATAGCCCGTTCTCTGTTACTGCTCCGCATCCGGTCGTCGAACAAGGTCAGCTGCATCACGCTGTCATCCGTCAGCTGGGATATAGAGATAGTCAACCGGCTTATCGGCAGGCCGCTCCAATGATCCACGAATAGCCGGTAGGCTGCCGCTGCCACCTCATGGGTTAACGACGAAGGCTCCGGCAGTGTCGTCTGCCGGCTGTAGGCATTCGAGCTGTTGCCGTCTGTCTCTACTACCGCAACGGACACCACCGCTCCCATGTACCGGTACTTCCGCGCCCGCCGGCAGACCTCGATCACCAGCTCCAGCAGCACCACCTCTATCTCCGGCAGGCGGGTATACAGATTCCAGCGCAGCGCCTTCCCGTGGCCGACAGACTTCATCTCCTGGCGTATCCCGGTCACCACCGGGCTGGGATCGATACCGCGTGCGGTCTGCCAATAATATTCCGCTTGAATATCGCTCTGCTTGCCCAGAGTGGTGCGCATTCTCCGCTTCAGCTCGCCCAGCTCCATCCGGGCAATATCTCCAATAGTCGTAATGCCCATACGGTAGAAATTCTTGGTCATCCGGCCCGCCACCATGAACATTTCATGCACCGGACGCGGCCATAGCTCGGTCTCCAGATTATCGTAATCCAGCCGGAAGATTCCGCCCGCCTTCTTCTTGGCGAAGTTATTGGCCATTTTGGCGAGGATTTTGGACGGGCCGATGCCCACCCGGGTCCACACTCCGGTAGATAACAGAACATGCTGCTGGATCGAGTGAATCATCTCCGGCAAATCTCCTCCGAACACGCGCAGAGAGCCGGTCACATCCAGGAACTGCTCGTCGATGCTGAACGCCTCCACCAGATCGGTATACCCCTGGTAGATCTCTGAGATCAGCAGCGAGACCTGAATATACGTCCCCATCCGCGGCCGGATAACCACGAGATCCCGGCATTTCGTCAGGGCTTCCCCCACGCGTGATGCGGTAGTTACGCCATAGGATTTCGCAAGCGGGCAAGCGGCCAGGACAATCCCGTTCATCCGCGACGGATCACCCACAGCAACAGGCTGATCCGCATACTCGGGATGGGCGGCCTTCTCCACGCTGGCATAGAAAGACTGGCAGTCAGAGAGCAGAATGATCCGGTCCTTAGGCATACCTCCGCCCCCGTACCGGATGCCACGACAGGATGTTCGCGGTCAGGAATACGCGGGGCTGGCCGGTGCTCAGACAGGTAGCGCGAATCCGGCCGTCCCGAATCCCGCGCACCTCAATTTTCCGCTGAGTAATCCGGCCTGCCTTGTCCAGGTATATCATTTCTATAGTTTGGCCGATGCTCATCTTCATGATTGATCGCCTCCGGGCTCAAGTAGGAACATTTGTTTGTATTATAACCAGGATTAAGATTTTTAAGCAATGGTAAAATAGAACAGGTGTTCTCTTCAAGATAGGGTATGCTGATGCGGGGATAGTTAGAACCGGGAAGGAACATTTAGAGATAAAGAAAAGCTGGAACAAACAGGAATTTCACCGCATTCCCTAGCTGGAACTGAAACCCAAAAGGAGGTAATATTGAATAATGTCATCCCCTTCAAAGGAGAACGTCCATGCTTCTAAAAGCGAGTCTCCAATGGACTCTCATTTTCGTTTTTTTGTTAGGCCTGGCCGCCTGTAGCAAGGGGGATAATGTTTTTAAAGGGAAGGTACACACAGTAGATGTAGAGAATACAAGGATCTTGGTAATCGCTCAGTTGAAAGAAGAAGACTTGAGTAAGAGTTACAAGGAAGTTCTAGAAACTAATATGTATTCTCAAGCCATTTGGGTAAATAAAGTTTCACCTTCTAAATATAAAAAAGGTGAAGAGATTGAAGTGTTCTATCAAACAAGTGATGATTCCTTTCCGGCACAAGTTACCGCCAACAAAATTGTAAATTCAAAAATTGAGCAGTGAAGCCCCCAAGTAAGGGGCCCCAGCCGGCTTATTTGATTCCTTTGGTCACGCCGAAAGAAAGAGACATTCATTGTTAGAATGTCTCTTTTGGTTTTTTTCTTTTTTACCCAGTCGAAACGCCGGAGAAAGTCACTGGTCCTGTAATGCTGGCAGTATTGAGCAGAATATTGGTGCTGTTATTGGCTACGCCCAAAGAATAGGCATGATAACCTGCCGGAACATTTAAATCCAAATATGAAATCGTAACCGGCTGTATTGCGAGTATGGCGAGTCCGCTTGCTCCTGCGTTAAAAATCGGCTGGTTATCCCGGTATAACGTAAAAACTACATTCGGGATGCCAAGTGTAGTCTGAAAACCAATGGTTGCATTGAGCAATACATCCCCATTTGCCACGGTAGCTATTCCAAACTCGGCTAATATCAAATTTTGGGCCGGTGAGAGAATTGGAATGGACAGGGAAAGCTGAACGCAAAGCCACGCCTTGCTTGGACCGGTGAGGAGAGCTTATACTTCCTATGTCCCCCTGCAAGGGACACTACAATAACCGATAAAGAGAGGTCACACATCATGTTTCAAGGCAAAAAGAGCACCGCCGTCTGGATCGGCCTCTGGCTGTACATAGTCCTCACCTTATTTTTCTTGTTTGTCGGCTTCAACCGTTCATCGGCTCTGCCGGAGACGGGCCCCCGGTATCGCCTGGCCTTTGACGGAATTCCGTTGCAGTTTCCGGGCGACGGTTATTCGAATATTTGGGTCTTTAACCTAGGCAACTATCTGGCCTTCGTACCGTTCGGCCTCGTAATCCCGCTGTTGGTCCGCTGCCGCTTCCTGCCGTTCCTCTTGGTCTTCTTAGCAGCCATTACAGGAATTGAGCTGATTCAGATGGTAACGGGTTTGGGTTCGTTTGATATTAACGATATCGTCATTAATACGCTCGGCGTGACTGTCGGCTACGGCGCCCAGCGGCTGATCCGCCGCGACCGGACAACGCCAAGAGGGCTACTCAAGCTCCTGTCGTCAGGCGCTATCTTGACGTTAATCGTCTACTCCGCCGTGAGCGGTATCAATTATTATCTGGATCATGGCCGCGGGGAGATCCGAGCGCTGGACCAGCTCCCTATTGAGCAGGGTGAAATACGGTGGGAAGAAACGCTCAGCAGCTTCACTGTAGCGCAGGAGCAGATCAAACCGGCGATCAATCTCTATAGCCCTGATCATCCGGGACTCCACGAGTTCTCACTGCGCCTGGATGGACAGTATAAGGAGTTATCCGGGAATTTTGGCGTCCCTAACGATGCTATACCTGCTAAGGGCAGCGGCACCAGCAGCGTCATGATCAGCGCCGACGGAGAAGAGCTTTACTCCCTGGATGTGAATATCGCACCGGGCGAGAATCAGCCCCTGTCTTTTCAGGTGCCGCTTGAAGGCAAGCAAGAGCTGACCCTTACAGTCAAAACCGATGCTGCCGACCCTCGAACCCATGCGGTATTGTGGGACCTTACGCTCGTAGAGGCCAATGCCGGACAAAAGCTGGCAGCGCAGCTTCACCGGCTGCTGGGCGGGGAATAAAATAAATAGGCCCGCTAGCCGAATTGTTCCTGCAGATAGTTATCGGGTATACAAAGGGGCTCGTGAAACGTCTGGTTTGGAAACTTATGCGTGACCCTTCCAAGCCGTGGATGGCCCGAGGGGGTCTTTTTCGCCTTGGGTATGGGATTATTTAAGAGCTTCGCTAAACGCACTTTCGATTTGTTCGGCATCCTTGGAGACCGTAAACAAAATATATCGGCCCTTGACCTTTAATACATGCTTTTCGACGAGGTAAAATTGCTCGGGACGGTAGTCCTTCAGCTTGACCTCTTGAGCCCCGATTCTTTTCATGATTTTTTCCTTAACGCTTTCCGCTTGATGCTCTTGTTTCACTTGGATCACAGCCAGTTCCTCCGCTTCCACGTTCGATTCTGCCGTATACAGCACAAAATCCTGAACCTCATCTGCATCGAGATGGTATAGCTTCTTAAGCCTGTTCATATCCCATTTTTCCATATTTTCCATAGAAGCCGCTTGCTTGATGTGCTCCTCAATGGTATGGACGGGAACGTCTTTGGCGCCTTCCTTCTTACTGGAGCATCCGATCAGAATGCCACATAAGATCATGACGGCAGACAGGACAACCAGGTACTTCATTTTCTGTCCAGCAAGCATCGTTACTGACCTCCTATTTGCATTATTCTACAGAATCTGCTAATGATTTAATGGATGGATCTTCAAAAAATGTCGTCATATTATACAAAATCAACAGGTCGCGGATTTGCCGGTCTTCCGTAAGTTTCAGTACATCCCCCTCATAATATCTGAGGTCTATCACATCAATTTCGCTAAAATGCGTGGTTAAAAAAGGGATCAGGCTGTTTGCATACGAATCCTTAACAATAAGCAGCCTTCTTCCATCTGGATTGCCGGTTGTTATGCGGATCAAGCCATGATTCCCATTAAAAAATACAGTGTATTTATCCTTCTTGGTTAGATTTTCCATGACGTACATCGAATCCGCACGTTGCTGTTCGTCGACATAATCCACGGAAATGTTCCCCGGTGTTTTTGGATCATATAGCTCAATGGAATCCGGCTGTACGTGCCGAAACCCGCTTTTCGAATACAAAGATCCATAGAACTGACTGGTGACTTGATGAATGTTGAAATCAGCTTCGTGCTTGGGTGTAAACCCCATTGGCGCGCCCAGCTCCCGGTAGGCAAGGAAAGCGCCTTGGGTCGTCCAGTGATGGTCTGTTTTGTAATAGACCGGTTGCTCCTTGTTCGCCTCCAGCACAGGGGAAACATCGATCCATCGAATGTCTCCGAGAGGAGAATCCTTTATCTTGTCCCAATAGACCTTCTCATCCCCACCGGAAGCATAAGGCGGCAATTTATCTTCAAGCACGGCAGCGGCCGTCGGCACGAGCAACATATATTTGCGTAGCCCAGGCGTTGCCTGATCAAATGCTTGAACGGCTTTCATCTTGTCTGCCAAATCTCCTTTTTCGGGAGGAGAAAATTTTTGAATCAGGTACCCGTCCTTGCCGATGTACACCCCGTTGCTCTCTTTTTTCCCCAATCCCTGGTCCGCATCGGATTTCAGTCCAATCCAAAAGTCCCTCTCCATAAACTGATCCGCTATATACGCTTCAAATTCTGAAGTAAACTTGCCTGATCCTAAGGTTTGAAGCGAGAATGCCGGGAGCTGCTGCAGCATCCGGTTCTCTGATTCGGACAATACTTTACCCGGGGTCAGAGAGTTGATAACCAATACCGCTCCGGTAAACATCAACAGTAGAATGGCGAGTGCGCGATAATAGACCTGATCGTACTGCTTCAAATAAAATCACCTCTATTAAAAACGAAAGTATAAGAATGGATTGTACGTTGCATTGACCAGATAGGCTGTTGAGGCCACTATGAAGATGAAGTAGACGGCGAAAGCGGCAAGCGTGCCGGATCGGGCAAACCTGGTTCTGATGTATGTCAGTGCTTGACGGGGATACGGCGTGGCACAAACCGCCAAGAGCAGCAGCAGCAGGGCGTTCGTCGACAGATCATAGAGCGACCGGTTGTCCACGAACCCATGTGCTCCAGCGCCAAACATCGTTCCGATAAATGTCATGGCTGCGGGCAAATGTTCAAATTCGAAAAATACCCAGCCGATGATCACGACAATCAGGGTGTAGACATGGCTTACAAAGGCTGGAAAGCGCTGAAGCTGTTTCAAGAGAAACCACTTTTCGATAGTGACAAAAAGACCGAAATATAAGCCCCAAATGATAAAATTCCAGCTCGCTCCATGCCACAATCCGGTTATAAACCATACAACTGCCAAGTTTCTCAGCTGCTTCAGCTTCCCTACCCGGTTCCCGCCGAGCGGGATGTAGATATACTCACGGAACCAGGCACCGAGCGAAATATGCCATCTCCGCCAAAATTCCGTAACGCTTCTGGAAATATAAGGATAGTCAAAGTTCTTCATAAATTCGAACCCGAACATTCTGCCCAGACCACGTGCCATATCCGAATACCCGCTAAAATCGAAATAGATTTGAAACGTGAAGGCGATTATGCCGAGCCATGCAGAAAGTACCGATAGTTCTCCCGCAGGCACCCCTTTGACACTTGTCCACAGCAAACCGATATTGTTGGCAAGCAATACTTTTTTCGCAAGTCCTCTGATAAACAGTTCCGCCCCTTCGCCAAAACGGTCCAACGTTACTTGGCGGTTAACCAGCTGCCCCGCAATATCTTCGTATTTCACGATCGGCCCCGCTACAAGCTGCGGGAACATCGTCACGTAGGCGCCGAAGGAGATCAGGTTCTTCTGAACACTCACTTTCCCCCGATAAACGTCGATTACGTAAGACATCGTCTGAAACGTGTAGAAGGATATTCCCACCGGAAGTGGAAGATCTGCTGCCTGCAAGTGCAGGTTGAACAACGAATTGATAGTGTCGTAGACGAAACCCGCGTATTTAAAGAAGCCAAGAATCCCCAGGCTCCCAATCATGGACAGGATCAATACTCCCTGTGCAATCACCTTACGATGCCTGTAATTATCGATCAGGATCCCGTTCACATAGTCGAATACCGTCGAGAAGATCATGAGGACAATGTAGACGGGCTCGCCCCATGCATAGAAGATCAGGCTTGCGGCGAGCAGAATAGCATTTCTAATCCTCATGGGCGAGATATAGTAGATCAGCAGGGTGACCGGCAGAAAGAGGAATAAAAATATAAGGCTGCTAAAGACCAATCCCCGTCACCTCCCGATCTTCACCTGGCCGCATGTTATTTCACCCGGTCTTTCAGCAACTCGAGCATACGTGTGTAAAATTCTGGTTTAAAATGAATGCCGTCCGAACTATACAAATGGGGGCTATCCGCAAATATGGAGGATAAATCGGCAAATCCGACCTGCTTCTTGTCCGCCAGCTCTTTTAATCCTTGGTTGTAATCGTTGATATTTTTGTAGCGTGGTTCCACTTGTTCAGCTTCCGGCGTAACCGGAGTAACCGGTAAAACCGTTACGGATGCCTTCGGAAGCTTCTCCTTGATGCTGTCGATCAATTGGGCGTAGAAATCCAGTGAATACTGCTTGGGGTTATCGGTAATTTGCGGCGGCAATAGAATATCGTCGGAGCCCAGCATGATCAATACATGCTGCGGATTCCGCTCTGCCAGCTTATCGACATCTCCACTCATCAGAGATAGCTCGGTAGTCTTTCCGGCACCTGCCACTACATTGAACTCGTCCAAAATATCATGGTAAGATAGTGCCTCTGTAATCGAATCTCCCAGAAATACGCTGTTCTTAAATATCGTTTTATAGGAAGTTTGGTTTGACTTCTCTAAGGGAGCTGCTTCATTAGCTTGTGGCTGAGACGTCGCGTTTTGCGGATGTTGCCCATTCCCGCATGCTGCCAAGGTGAGTGTGGTGCTGCCTATAACTAGCGTTGATATGATTTTTTTAAACATGAACATCGTCCTCTCTTCATCTAAAATTAAGTAAAGAATAACAGGGAGAGATGCAGAACAAGTGCAGAGGAAATCAACGTCATATCAAAAAATGACAAAAGAAAAAGCGCAGAACCAAGGTCTGCACTTTCTTCCGTATTCCTACGCTTTTTTATTCAATTGAAAATAAAACATCACTCCATCGGAGGTATTGTTAACGCCGTAAGCCGCGCCGTGCATCTCCAAAATTTTTTGGGAGATGGCAAGACCCAGCCCCGTCCCGCCGGTCGACCGGTGGCGGGAGGTTTCCCCGCGGTAGAAACGGTCCCATATTTTCCCGAGCTGCTCGTCCGGGATATGGGCACCTTTATTTTCGATACAAATTTGAACGGTGTCCCTCTCTTCCGAAGTGGTTACGAGTATAGATTCATGCTCCGGCGTATACGAAATCGCGTTGGTAAGGAAATTGACGATGACCTGCTCTATACGACGCTCGTTCCCCTCGACTAGGGCAGGTATAAGCGAAGTGCTGAGAAGCAGCCGCTTGGCTTCAAAGTCCGGCGTTAATTTAGTGCATACCCGCTCGATAAGCGTATCAATATAGAATGAACCGACGTCCATTTTATACGTACCGGATTCATATTTTGCCAATTCCAGCATATCCCCGATCAGCACATTCATCCGGCTGACTTCGTCTTCCATCGCCGCAAAATAATGATCCCGCTTATGGCTTGCCACCCCGTCCTTCAAAATGGCAAGGCAGCTCTGAATGACGCTTAACGGAGTCTTCAGCTCATGGGATACGCCGGATATAAATTCTTTTCGCGTATGCTCCAGCTGCTTTTCCTTCTCAATGTCCTGTTCAAGCTGCAGGATATGGGAATGCAGGCGCTCGGAGAGCTCGTTAATATTGCTCGACAAGTCTCCGATTTCATCCTTCGTTGTGATGGGGATTTTCTCCGAGAAATCGAGGTTTGCCATTTGCCGGGTGGTACGGTTGATACGCAGCAACGGCCGGGCGATTTGACGGGAGTAATAAAACGATGCTAGTAGCGCGAGCAGCAAGGTCGCAATAATGATGTACACGTAGTAGTCTTTAATGATTCCTACGGCTTCATTAACAGGCTGCAGCGACGTCATCGCGAACAGGTAGGTGGGATTTCCATCTCGATCTTGGGTCCGGTCCACGAAAATTTTGTAGTTCACGTGATTTTCTTCAACATCTACGATCTGTTGTGCGTTCGTGACATCCTTAAAGTCGCCGTACAATAGATCCGCTTGGAAAGCCTTGATGCGGTCCAGAAACAAGTGATTGGTGTAACGCGAGACCCCCGCCCCTTCCGGTACCCGAACTTTTGTAATGGTTCCTTTGACCAGAAAGGTGGAATATTGCTCACGATATTGGACCGCGCTCAATCGGCCCAGTACCTCGTACTCCTTGCTCACCATCTGGTGATTCTCCAGCCGGCTTTCGTCTCTCAGATTGGAACTGTTCCTTCCCATCCGCTGAATCACTGGCTGGTTGTTCATGATCAAACCTTCCATTGCGATCATTCCCCCTTCTTCAATCCAGGGAGTGAGGAACGTTTGATTGCTGCTGAAGTCCTCTACGTTGATGAAACTGTATAGGGGTACGGTTATCGTTGTGTCAGAAAGTGCAGATTCTTCCGAACGGTCCAGCTTAATTTCCATGAAGAAATCGCCTGCATACTTTAAACTTCCGCGGGTGTCCAACGCCGTGATCCAGGTGTTATGCTTTTGGAAAAAGTCTTGCTCCAGCTTGGCCATCTCCTGCGTGTTCGAGGCATGATTCAGGTAGTCTTGTTCATAAGCCTGAAGCGCCGCGTTAACGTCCTCCACTTTTTGATGAACATAAAACTGTTTGAAAAATACGGTTTGCAAGGTGAAAATAACGGCGATCAGGAACAGGCACAACCCCGCTGTCAACAGGAACAGTTTTAGAACAATTCCCTTTTTCATAGCTCGTCCTCAAATTTATAGCCTGAACGCACAACCGTAACAATCTGTTTGGCATGCTTCCCCAGCTTGGAACGCAAATTGCGGATATGGCTGTTGACCGTACGATCATCGCCCGCGAAATCATATCCCCAAATTTTCGTAATCAGTTGCTCTCTGCTGATGATGATCCCTTTGTTTTTCAATAGATAGGCCAATATTTCGAATTCCGTATGCGTTAGACCGGAGCTTGTACCGTCAATAGAAACGGTTCGGGATGGAAAATGGATCGAAATGCCTCCGCTGGACAAGGTGTCGCCTTCATTCTCGCGGATATGCCTGCTCTCCAGCAGCCGCTTTGCCCGTGCCAACAGGATTGAAGGGCTATAAGGCTTGGTTACGTAGTCGTCAGCGCCAAGCTCGAACCCAAGCAACGTATCGTCCTCATCAGAACGGGCCGTCAATAGGATGATCGGCACATTCGACGTCTTGCGGATGCGCCTGCACACGGACCATCCATCTAATTCAGGCAACATGATGTCCAGTAAAATCAAGTCCACCTCATGTTCTTGAAATAACGAGACCGCTTGTTTCCCATCGACAGCTTCAATCACGCGATAACCCTCTTCAAGCAGATAATCTTTCATGATTTCACGTAAAATAGTTTCATCTTCTACAATCAGTATTGTTCTTGACATGTAATAACCTCACCTTTTTTTGTAGAACCAGGAACGCACAGCTCATAGAATTGCCAAGGTACACCGTTAAGTTTACCCTATGCAGATAAAGATCATATGCAGATGAACAGCAGATTGAGTGAATAACCTGACTACATAATACTTAGGTAGACTATATAATAATTCAGCCCTGCCAACTAGGATAGTTAGCGTGTAGGGTTGTCTGAGATCCGGAACAGCATCATTGTCTATATCTACAGGAAGCTAAGAGAAATGAGTTGAAACCTTACAGGGATTGGGTTTATCTCATTTTAGATCGAGTTACAGCTAAAAGGGAAAACATACATCTACAAAGCATTTTACGGTAACAAAACACAGCAAAAGAGCCGTCCGGGATTACTCCTGTGGCGGCTCTTTTTCATAAATCAGTATTCCCTCTATCCCGCATTCAAAATAATCACAGAGTTTGGCCAGTAAATCGCTTGGATAGTGCCTCAGCTCATCATTGTACATTTTTCGAATTGTTTCAAATCGATTAAGCGTGTTGATTTCCAAAAAAAAGGGACAAAAAAGGCCGCCATTTCGGGTAATGGTAAGTACGACCAAACCAAACCGAATCACCCTCTGGGTGAAGGTTGCTGGTGCCTTCTCTCACCGGTCGCTTGTGAGGAGCAGTATTGTTGCACTTTTTGAAGGATTCCTCTAAAAATGTTACGGACTACGCTATATTGTTGCATTATTTGCACAAATTTCAGTGTTTAGAGCAAGTTAGCGCTGGATTTGTTGCATTTCGTGCAGAATTTCAGCATAGACCGCTTCTACGGGGCAGTATTGTTGCAATTCTTGCAGGATTTCTCTACAATGTTACAGGCTGCGGAGCCTGAGGTCCATCCCTCTTCGAAGCAGCACCGATTGTATTCGGTTTTCATATACATTCCATCTGCTCCTCAACCTTATCCACAACAAAAGAAAATCATAATTTCCTCGAAAACAATAAAAAACAAGTCTCTCTAAATTTCTAGAGCAGACTTGTCAAAAGCTACATCAATTATATATAGAACATGTAATTGTCCGCCTGGCTCTCTTCCTTGAAGTTGATCAGGTCGGACAAGGTGGTGGAGTCCAGGACGTCGGCGATGCTGTCGCGGATGCGCAGCCAGAGGTCGCGCTTGGCCGGGTCGTCTTCTTCAGTGAAGTCTACCGGAGAGATCGGGCCTTCCAGGACGCGGATGATGTCTCCGGCGGTAATGGTGCTGGTCTCGCGGGCCAGTATATAACCGCCGTAGGCTCCGCGGATGCTCTTCACCAGGCCTGCATTGCGCAGCGGGGCGATGAGCTGCTCGAGGTAATGCTCGGACAGTCCGTTTTTCTCGGCGATGCTCTTAAGTGAGGTAGGCCCTTCGCCGAATTTCAGGGCAAGCTCCATCATAATGGTTAATCCGTAACGTCCTTTGGTTGATATTTTCAAAGGGGCACCTCTTTCGGTTTAGTTGCATATCAATGTATTCCGATGTTTGCTCTCAGCTTATGTTATCATATCTATGGACACATTTGGAACAGCAAACGGCAATAATTCGCGATTTTGTTCGCCACTGGTGGACAAATTGTCAATTTCGGGCCGTTTTTCGCTATATTTTGTAGCCTACGTGTCCTCGTTTGGGGTAGACAGGTATGTTATAATACACAATGAGCCGGGTGTTCAGTGAGAACGCCGGTATTTTGTGTACAGAAAATGGTGATCACGATGACAAAAGCTAATCAGGATATCCGGGTCGTCGTCGGGATGTCGGGCGGAGTGGATTCCTCCGTTACAGCGCTGCTGCTGAAGCAGCAAGGATATGACGTCATCGGCATCTTCATGAAGAATTGGGATGATACCGACGAGTTCGGCGTATGTACGGCCGAGACCGACGCCGAGGATGTGCGCCGCGTCTGCGAGCAGATCGATATTCCTTACTATACCGTTAATTTCGAGAAGGAATACTTTGATAAAGTCTTTTCCTATTTCCTCGAAGAATATAAGGCCGGCCGGACACCGAACCCGGATGTGATGTGTAACCGCGAGATCAAGTTCGGCGAATTCCTCAATAAGGCGCTGCAGCTTGGCGCAGATTATGTCGCTACGGGGCACTACGCCCGGGTCGTAGAAGAAGACGGCCTGTTCAAGCTGCTGCGCGGCGTGGACAATAACAAGGACCAGACATATTTCCTCAATGCGCTGAACCAGTACCAGCTCTCGAAGGCCATGTTCCCGATCGGGCATCTGCCGAAGCCGGAGGTACGCCGAATTGCCGAGGAAGCCGGACTCTATACCGCGAAGAAAAAAGACAGCACCGGCGTCTGCTTCATCGGAGAACGCAATTTCCGCGAATTCCTCAGCCAATACCTGCCTGCCCAGTCAGGCAATATGGTCGATGTCGCTACGGGCGAAGTGAAGGGCCGCCATGACGGCCTCATGTACTACACGCTGGGCCAGCGCCAGGGGCTTGGTATCGGCGGCTCGGGTACAGGTGAACCCTGGTTCGTGGCGGAGAAGGATCTGGCAAGCAATACCCTGTATGTGGTGCAAGGCGAGAAGCACATCAGCCTGTACTCGACCAGCCTTATAGCCTCAGGCGTGAACTGGATCGATACGGATACCCTTGGCGATACGCCGCTGAAATGTACGGCCAAGTTCCGCTACCGCCAGCCGGATCAGGGGGTTACACTGACGAAGCAGGCCGATGGAACCGTCCATGTGGCCTTTGATGTTCAGCAGAAGGCGATTACGCCCGGACAAGCCGTCGTCTTCTACCTGGGCGAGACCTGCCTTGGCGGCGGAACCATCGAGACTGCCGACAAAGTCGCGCCGCTGGCGCAGGTGTAACTACAGTCCTTCCAGGCAGCTGCCCTAATCAGGAAAAATACCCTAACGGGTGAACAGCGCTCTAGTGCTCAGCCCAATGTATTCGGTTTTTCGCCTATATTTAGCTCACGCACCTTCGCTCAATCTATTGTGTTCGGTTTTTCGATTACATTGGACCCACGCAACTCCGTAGCGCCGAATGTGGTCGGTTTTTCGATTACATTTGGCCTACGCGGCGCTCCCAGTCCCATTGTGGTCGGTTTTTCGATTACATTTGGCCTATGCAGCGCTCCCAGTCCCATTGTGGTCGGTTTTTCGATTACATTTGGCCTATGCGGCGCTCCCAGTCCCATTGTGGTCGGTTTTTCGATTACATTCGGCCTACGCGGCGCACCCTGTCCCATTGTGTTCGGTTTTTCGATTACATTTGGCCTACGCGGCGCTCCCTGTCCCATTGTATTCGGTTTTTCGCGTACATGCTTCTTAGTACATTCAAAAAAGAACCTTCAACTCCACACGCTGTGGTTTTGAAGGTTCTTTTGGCTGAAATTATACGGGGCAATGCTCAGGTTGATTTACCTGGCTTTGAGGCAACAGGCTTCAGCCCTATTGCGGCTGAACGCCCCAGACCCGTACACCGTTCAGATACAGCGGCACCCGGTTCCAATCTGTGAACGACGTTTTGGTTGCATCATAGGAGTAATCGTCAGCCTCATTGTAATTGCTCCAGTCAGTCTTGTTAATGCGCAGTTGAATCTCGCCGGTATTCGCACCTGCTGCCAGACTGCCGGCGCCGGCACTGAAGGAAATCTCCAGATAGTGGTCTGCGCCTGTAACTGCAGACTCAAGCTTCACGAAGCTGCCCAGCACATTGCTGCCGCCGAGGGCAGCATAATCGACATTGAACTGCTGTGCCCGCTCGCCGTCAATCGTGTAATAATACCGGACCTTAACCTTGCTGAGGTCGACCGCCGTGGTCCCGTTATTGACAATCCGCAGCTGCGGACGGAACTGCGCGTCTGTGGCGTTCGTATCCGTTGTACGGTATTGAACGACCAGATCCCCTACGGCAGGCGTAGCGGTTGGTGCGACTGTCGGTGTAGCGGTTGGCACGGTTGTCGGTGTAGCCGTTGGTGCGACTGTCGGTGTAGCGGTTGGCACAGTTGTCGGTGTAGCCGTCGGTGCGACTGTCGGTGTGGCGGTTGGCACGGTTGTCGGTGTTGCTGTCGGAGTAGCCGTTGGCGTAGTTGTAGGAGTAGCTGTCGGTATAGGGCCACTGCCGTTATTAATTAGCCGGTCATATTCGGCATAGGCTGTAGCCATATCCACCTGTGACCAGAAGCGGTGATAAGTGAACTCAGGTGCGCCATTGTCCCAGGTCTTGGTGGTTTTATTGTAGGAGGTATTGTATTTGCCTTCGAGATAACTCCACTTGGGATCATTTTTGATATCCGGGAGAATATCGGTGTAGCTCGCATACACTCCATTGCCGCCCTTAGCCGGGTCAGATGGAACTGTCGCGTTCCCCGGAATGGTATTGCCCTGGCCGAAGGTACCGCTCCAGCCTGCCGGGAAATAGACCTCTTTGGTGAAGAACCGGAAATAATCGGCACGCTTCTCCAGAGTGGTAATTCCAAGTCCGTCATTGTAGCCCCAGGCGGTATCCAGCATGGACTTAGCCAGTTGCGAAGCCGTTCCGCCGAGCGTAGTATAGTTGCCATGCTCTGCTTTGTTTCCTGCGGCGAAGAACGTGAGTGCTTTAACATAACTGCCCAGTACGCCCGTATCCTGGCCCGGGTCTTTGGTCACTGCCTTCAGGCTGCTATTACCGTTAAAAGAGCTGAAGCTACTCCAGGTATCCGGCTGGCCGTGCCACTCCACATTACCCGGAATCCAGAATTCGCCGGGTGCGGATACGGTGGCCACCTGCGGGTTGGCTCCGCCCAGAATCCGGTTGCCTTGCTGGTCCAGATAGTAGCCGGCGGCATCCGTTACCGGACGGCTGCCCGCAAAAGCATAATCCGTAGACCAGTCAATCCAGTTCTCGATAACCCGTTTGGCCATTTTGAAATTAGCCGAGGTGGTATCCCCGCTGGAAGCCAGGATATAATACAGCTCTGCTACGCGCTCCATGCTCCAGGACTGCATCCCGAACCAGTTGTTGGATGGCGGGTCCTGATAGACAGGAGCCTCGTCGTAAAGCATGCCGTAGAACGTGCTGGCCCCGGCGGGATAAGCGCTGTAAGAACCGCCGTAGCTGTTGGTTGCGCCGCCTGCAATAGCTCCTTCAGAGGATTGCAGCCAGTTGTAGAATTCCAGTTGACGGGTCAGCGATTTGCCCCAATCCGTTCCGGCTGTTGCGGATGACGGAATCAGTCCTCCTGCTGCGGTGGACAGCGCATAGGCTGCAACCACATTCTGGTACCCTTGGTGGGCATGGCTGGCGCCGATTCTCCAGGCCCAGTCTCCGCCTGCTCCCAGACCGCCGCCCCAGGAGGTATACCAGGCCATCAGGTACTGGTTGGAATCTTTACCGGTTCCCGGCTGAGGTGAACCGCCCGCAGCACTGCCGACCTTCTGGAAGTACTTATCGTACATGCCGTAACGGAGGAAGTCGCCCATTTTCTTGGCTTTGTTCAGATAGACCGTATTGGTATAGCCAAGATCCTTGGCCCAGTACATGGCCTGCACAGCGCGTGCATCGGCGTCTGTAGCATTCGTGTAACGCCACTGCGCGGAAGGCGCACTATTTTCCTTGGTGAACAGGCTCATGAAGCCTTCATTCGGCTTGCCGAAGGTCTTGTTATCCTGTGAAGGATGGGAGACCGCCTCCCACACCGATTCCTGCACGCCGCGCTGGAAGGTGTTCACATAGCTGGCGGTATGCGTAGGATTCAGCAAGTTGCCGAAGCCATACCAGTTGTCCACATCTACCAGCCAGTGCATCAGATAGGTCTGGTTATTGCCGTAGGTGGACTTCAGCTCTGCATCGAGCGGGTCCTTACCCGGAGTGTACTTGCCGTTCAGTGCGCTTGGATACTGATCCGGCTGAGGAAGCTCTGAGGCGTAGGTGGCCGGGCTGTTCGGGTTGTAGCTGCTCATGGTCGGCTGCTCCTGCACGCCGTCGCCTTCATTAATCGGAATGATGTATTTCTCCATGTTGTCCCAGGCCGATTCGAGCTTGCTCCAGTCCCCGGTATTATGGCCGTACAGCACTTCAAGCCACATCCAGTAGCTATAGGCCTCGGAGGTAGTCATATGCCCATAGTTGGGCGCCTCGCTGAGCAGGGTCTCTACCGCATGATACGGGATGCCTTCAGCCGAGAAATACCCGCTGGCCGGGTCCTTCAGCTGGTCATACAATTGCAGGAATCTGGTCTTTTCCACCGATGCCGCCTTGGCGGTTCCCGGGCTGAAGTTTAAGATTCCGCCGGTGAGGGAAAGGGTCAGAACGGCAGTCATGACTATGGAGGCCGGTTTCTTGAATGAACTTAGCTTCATTTTCATCATTTCGGCATACTTCCTCTCTGGTATGGTTTAGGGTTCGAGGCCCCAGACAAGTGTTCCTGCACGGTACAGAGTGACTTTGTTCCAATCCGCGAAGGTCTGCTGGGTTCCGCCATAGGAATAGTCATTACTCTCATTGTAGGCCGTCCAATCCGCCTTGTTGAAGCGTACCTGAAGCTCCCCGCTGTCTGCTCCTGGCGCCAGGCTTCCCGCTCCTGCCGCAAAAGAAATCTCCAGATAAGAGTCGGCCAGAGTAACAGGTGCACTAAGCTTCCCGAAGCTTCCGTTCAGGTTCCCGCTGCCGACAGCAGCATAGTCACAGTGGAATTCCTGCGGCTTGTCCCCGTCAACAGTGTAATAGTAACGCAGCTTCAGACCGCTCAGCGAAATGGCTTCTGTGCCTGTATTAACAATCCGGAACTGGCTGCGGATCTGTGAATCGCCAGGACTTGTGTCATTGGTACGGTACTGCACGCGTAAGGCTCCTGTCGTTGGCGTGGTGTCCTCGCGCGGACGGGCCGTAGCCTGTACAGACGCTGTACTCTCACCTACGCTGTTCGAAGCGGTTACCACATAATAATAGTCCACTCCGTTCGTCAGTCCGCTGTCGCTGTAGACTGCTGAAGTAGCCGTACCCACTGTAGTGTACGGTCCGCCGCTCACCAGCGAGCGCTTGACTGTATACTTGGATGCACCGCTGACCGTATTCCAGCTCAAGGCCACGCTGGCATTGCCAGGCACAGCCTGAAGGCCGGCCGGACGTCCCGGAACCTGCGGTTCACCTGGCATTCCGCCGCCGGAAGGCAGCTCCCCGTATACTTTGACGCCTGCATCGTATACCGGGATATACGGGTTCTTCGTTCCCGAGGAAGCATTCGCAGCCACTCCCTTGAAGGAGAAGTCATTGCTGTTGTCCCAGAACGTTGTGTTCAGCGGCGCTGCAATCCGGAACTGAACCTCCTTGAGGTAAGCAGACTGTCCACCCGGATAGATCGGGGTGCCGGAGAAATCTACTTTGGTGTAATAGATATGGTTCGCTTCATCATAAGGCAGCAGCTGTGAGACAGTGGCTCCCTGGTTATAGCCTCCGGCCTTAACAGTGATATCGCCGGGACCATATCCCGCCGCAACAGCTTCGCTGATGTCCAGATAGTAATTGAAGGACAACTGGCTGCTCGAGCGGGCAGGCCATGCTGAACGGTTATTGAGAACCGCGCGGATCTCCACAAAATTGCTGCCGCTCGCATTCACGGAAGTTTCCGTGAACATCTCATCCTCACGCGTTTCGGCCGGCGGGAAGTTCGCAAGCGGGCTCTGCCCCTGTCCGTGAAGCATCATCATCCGGGCCAGAGAGCCGGTAAAGGCTGAATTGTAATCGGTTGCAACTTCATTAGAGACATAATCGCTGATCGTATCGGTGTAAGCATCGGTCTTGGAGGGTCCGCCAACGAGTGCGCCGTAGAGCACATGCCGGTGGTTGGCCGGAGTGGTCTGGCTGTCGCTCCAGGAGCCGTGTGAGGTGCGGTGGTGAGGATGCTCAGGTGCATTCGCGCCGAAGCCGATCACATAGCTGCTATTGCGCGGATTATCGCCCAGCATATAGTTAATCTGGCGCTCTGCGAAGGCCTGGGCGGTATTTTTTTTCACCGGATCAGTAACCCAGTCTGCATAGACAAAAGCCAGAAAAGCATGGTTGGCTGCGTAACGCAGCGCCCCCCATTGATCCAGATGGGCCAGCCCGCCTGGAGTATACGCTACCCGGTCAGAGGTGCCGTTCACCCCGGTCGTCCAGAACTGCATATTGCGTTCCGTGGACTGGATGAACTTGGGATCATTCGTAATGCGGGACAGCAGGAGCTGCGCACCGTAATGCTTGTCATCCCAGGATTGGGTCCATTGATAACCCCAGTCTCCGGCTTGATTCGTGCCCCACAGATTGCTGGCGGCGACAGCCTTGTTCAGATAACTCTGCTCGCCGGTCGCCATATACAGCCAGACGCCGCCCCAGCTTAATTCATCGGCATAGCTGCTCCAGGAATTGTAATACTGCTTGGCGTCAGTGATGGTATCGGAGTAAACCCCCCGGTACGTATCGGCAAAATTGTATAATTGCTTGGCATGCAGCAGGAGCTTGTCCGCATAAGCGGCATCTGAATCCCTGAAAATAATGGAAGCCGAGGCAAGGGCGGCGGCAGTCTCCGCAGCCAGATCCGAGCCGGGATGTGCAGCATCAATCTTGTAGGCCGGGCGCGCCATAGGCATGACCTCCGCCGGTCCCCACCAGTTATGGTCTGCCGTACCGTTACCTACCTGTCCCCATAGCTCATTCGGCGCAGTATGCGCTTTCACAAAATAGTCTGTGGCCCAGCGGATATTGTCCAGAATCTCATCAAGCTGCCCGGACTGCACGTAACCATCCTTGTATTCATAGACCGACCATGCCAGCATGGTCGCAGTATACGCCATTGGAAATCCGAATTTGACATGATCTCCTGCGTCATACCAGCCTCCCGTCAGATCATGGCCGACATCGGCACCATCCTGCAGCCCCGAGTCACCTCTCCATTCCACGCGGTTGTTCGCCGGCAGCTCACCCGAACGCTGGGCCTCATAGAAATAGATCGATTTTTGCAGTGCCTCTGCATAATTGACTCCGGCGGTTGCGGCTTCGGTGACAGACGGGCGAACAGCCGTCCCTGTAACAATCGTGCAGGCTAACATCAGGCTTAGCGATGCGATACAGCCGGTCTTCCGTTTACTTTGACTCATCCTTACTCATCTCCCTTCGATTGCTTACTTGTTCAGTCCGTCAGGACTCAGGCACGCACAAATACCTCCCCAGTGTCCATAATTAGACATAGTATTTGGGCACGTTCCATTTACCACCTCCATATTACAAATTAAGGTAAATTCCCCCTACCTACACATATACCACATACAGTAAATTAATTCTATATATTTACATTATATTTTTCTGAGAATACCGGTTTTTTTGTAAAAATATTTCCATTTCCATCATATTTACAGCGTCAAAAAGAGCAGCCGCCTCCAGTTATGGAGAATGACTGCTCTCTATTTGTAAAATGTACAGTTGGCTGGAGCAGACAGAGCGAACTTTCATTGAAGCCCTACTGCCCGCGCCGCAGCTGCTGGTTATGGCGGATCTTGGCCTCGTTGCCCTGCTCGGTAGCCTGATAGAAGACCTTGCGGGAGATTGCCTTCGGCAGATAGTCCTGCTTCACATAGTGGCCAGGGAAATTATGCGGGTACTGGTAGCCCTCATGCCCCAGCTGGGCCGCACCTTTGTAATGGGTATCCCGCAAATGCAGCGGCACCTCGGCCGACTTCAGATCCTCCAGACTGTTCATGACGTTGGCGATAGCGGTCACTACCCCGTCTGATTTCGGACTCTCTACGGCGAATAGAATCGCCTGAGCGATATTCAGCTTCGCCTCCGGCCAGCCGTTATTACGGTAGGCATCCAGCGCACTAACTGCCTGGACCATCGCCTGCGGGTTCGCCAGACCGATATCCTCACTGCTGGCCGCGATCAGACGACGGATGAAGGTCATCGGGTCCATGCCAAGCTTCTCCACCGCGTAGAGAAACCAGAACAGGGCGGCGTCACTGGAGCCGCGGATGCTTTTGTGAAAAGCAGACAGCACATCGTACTGCGTCGATTCGTCCGCTTTGACAATCGGGCGGCGGATCGACTCCTCCGCTACCTCCAGCGTAATATGCACGCTGCCGTCACGCTCAGGGGCCGTAGTCATCGCCGCCAGCTCCAGAGCATTCAAGGCACGGCGGATATCGCCGTTCGCCATGGCGGCGATATGCAGCAGCGCGTCTTCATCTGCCTTCAGATCCATGAAGCCTAGCCCCCGCTGATCGTCAGCAAGCGCCCGCTTCATCGCGATCAGGCTATGCCCGCTGGTCAGGGACTCCAGCTGGAATAAGGTCGAGCGGCTCATCAAGGCCCCGTTCACATAGTGGAACGGATTCTCCGTTGTCGCACCGATGAAGGTAATCGTGCCCTTCTCCACGGCCGGCAGCAGCGCATCCTGGCGGGAGCTGTTGAAGCGGTGTACCTCATCCAGGAACAGAATCGTCTTCGAGCCGTACAGCGCCTTATTGCTCTGTGCGCGTTCAATGACCTCCCGCACATCCTTAACCGAAGCCTCCACCGCATTCAGCCGCACGAATTCACCTTGGGTGTGATGCGATATGATATGGGCCAGAGTGGTTTTGCCGCAGCCCGGAGGCCCGTACAGCAGGATAGAAGAGACCTGGTCCGCTTCAATCGCTCTGCGCAGCAGCTTGCCCTTGCCTACAATATGCTCCTGTCCGATATATTCATCCAGATTGCCGGGCCGCATCCGGTCTGCAAGCAGCCGTCCGCTCCCCTGGTCTTCACCCTGCGAGAATAAATCCATCCCTACACTTCCTTGCTATCATCTAAGATTTCGATAGAATACATACACTTCTCCTATCATACCATACCTGTGCTGGACGCAAGTGGAAATGGCTTTGCCGTCCTTTTAGGGGGGGGGAATTCTTTTATTTTTAAAAAGAGCATGACCCCGCCGCCACCGGCGGGAGCCATGCTCTTTGTTCTATAATTAGAACTCATATAAGTTCTAAACTAGCGGTTCATCGCCAGCCGCATTTGCCGCATTTTTGAAATGATCTTGCGGATGCTTTCTTCGGATAAGTGATATCTCTTCTGTAGCTCGTTCACCGAGCAGCCGCTGCTGTGACTACAGAAGATCTCTTCGTTGCGGGCAGCAATCTCTTGCCGGGAGCCGCTGTTCTCGCCCCATCTTACCCGTTCTTCCGCTTTCTTCGGGATGTATAACAGCTCACCCTGTATGTAACCCTGCAGCTCTTCGAGCAGCCCCGGGGGGAGCACATCCTTTCCATTGACGTAACTCACGTTCAATTTCCTCCTTCAACAGGTGTGTTCCGTTCAGTCCGATCACTGTGCTGTTCTGAATAATCATTCCACCTGCCTCCTTTCTTCTCCTCAAATTTGGTAAATCACCTAAATTCATTATATTAAACCCTGCGGTTATCGTCTACATTCATTATGGATCAGCGATCTGTCAGTAATTGGTCAGTGTCATTCTATATATTGTAGTAGCCGGAATTACATATCCGCTCGTGTTCGCTCGTTATACATAAGGAGGCCTCGCGGCCTCCCCCTAAACAGGTCTCCGTCTTAGACGGAAACCACCTCGTATTCTGAAAACATAATCTTCAGCCTCCTTCCAGAAGTAATCTTGCCCGGCCGGACACTTATTATTAAGCCACAGGCCACCCCGGGTTACAAGTTCAAGAATAGTTATAATCGTTCTCCACCTGAAGGCTGGCACGCGCACTCCTTTGGGAAGAGGAAGAATTCCAGAAGAATTAGAGTTAATTTTTTTGACGAAATACTAATTATTTAGTCGATCTCTGTCGAAATATATATTAAAATATCTATTTACTTCGAGATATGGAAATAAATTTTAACTACCATCCATTCAGAAATTCAGGAGGAACTACCATGCCAACACCGAAAAAACCCCTTAAGCGCCTATTCCGTATCACGAAGCTCAGAACTGAACTGATGCTGCTTATCATTACAGCTATTGTGCTGCCCTCACTGGCTCTGGTGGCCATATCGACACAAACCTCAGAATCGGCTCTGCGCTCCAAAATGGAAGACACCACACGCTCAAGCATCCACCTCCTGGATAAAACACTGTCGCAGCTGATCCTGCTGGAGAGCGCCGGGGTGAATGAGCTGGCATACGAGATGAGCAGCGCCGGGCTTACGAACAATTCTCCGCAGCTGCGCAAGCTGATTGACAGCTTCAAGCTGGAGCACCCTGAGGTAGATATCGTGGCGATAGGCAACGAGGATGGAAAATACATGTTCGCGCCGGATTCCAAGCTGGACAATTATGATCCCCGCATACGCGACTGGTACATAGATGCACTTAAGACCCCGGAGAAAACATCGGTGATCGATCCCATTTTCTCCAAAGTAACGAACAGCTACATTCTGCCGATCTCCAAGGCTTTTCCGGATGGTAAGGGCGTGGTTACGATCAGCATCAGCATGAAGGAGCTTATGGAGCTGGCGAAGAATGTCAGTCTGGGCGATAGCGGATATGTCTTCATCCTGGACGGCAATAACAAGACGATCTACCACCCTGCCATGGAGGTTGCTTCGGAAGCCACAGGCGCAATGACAGCAGGAATCAAGCAAGGTCCGGCAGGTAAAATCTCCTACAAAGATGCTGCAGCCGATACACAAATGGACGGATATTACATTACCAATGAGCTGACCGGCTTCACCTTGGCCGGAGTGCTTCCGGAGAGTGAATATACGAAGGCGGTCTACCCGATTCTGTACAAGTCAGCTATCGTTCTCGTGGTTGCGCTGCTGCTTGCCGCAGTGATTACCTTCCTAATTATCCGCCGGATTACCGGGCCGGTAGAACGCCTGAATCGTTCGGCCAAGCGGGTAAGCGAAGGGTATCTGGATGAATTCGTCCAGACCAGCCGCAGGGATGAGATCGGTCAGCTTGCCGGCAATTATAATGAAATGGTCTCTTCGCTGCGCACGATGGTGCAGGAGGTTGCCGAGACCTCCGGCCAGCTCGCCGCTGCCAGTGAACAGCTCACAGCCAGCACGGCCGAGAACAGCAAGGCGGTCGAGTATGTGACGGAGCTGGTGGAGGAATCTACCCGGGGCGTGGAGACTCAGGCCTATGCTTCTGCTGAAGTCGCTACAACGATGGAGGAGATGTCCACCGGTATCCAGAAAATCGCTTCCGCTTCAGAGGCGATTGTGAGCGCCGCTATACTTACGGAAACGGATGTCTCCACCGGCAGCTCCAGAATGCAGCAGGTCGGGGAACAAATGAAGACGATACGAGAATCGGTGCAGCAGTCCGGCACCCTGATCGCTGAGCTTAACGGCTTAAGCGCCAGAGTGGCCGAGACCAGCACGGCGATCTCCGCCATTGCCAAGCAGACCAATCTCCTGTCGCTGAATGCCGGCATCGAGGCGGCCCGGGCCGGAGAACACGGCCGCGGCTTCGCCGTGGTTGCCGGTGAAGTGCGCAAGCTATCGGAGGCCACGAATAGCAGTGCCGGGCAGATTCAGGAGACCATCTCCGAGATGGTGGGTCTGATCGCCAGCGCTTATGATGTGATGAAGCATAAGGTGGCAGAGGATGTGGAGCAGGGCATGGCGCTTACTTTGGAGGCGAGCGAAGCCTTCCAGCAGATCGAGCAGTCCACCCGGCAGGTCGGTGAGCAGATTCATGAGGTCTCGGCCATTACGGAGCAAATGTCGGCCAGCAGCTCCGAAGTAGCCGCCTCCGTCCAGGAGATGGCCACCATCGCCCGGGCCGCGCTCGACTCCTTCCAGAGTGTAACCGCAGCTACCGAGGAGCAGCTTGCTTCGATGGAGGAGATCACCTCCTCCTCTGCGGCGCTCTCCGGCATGGCTGCGGATATGCAGGGACAGGTGGAGCGGTTCCACTTCGAGCCGAAGGGCAAGGCTTAAGCCCAAGGGGAAGGATATGTGGTAGATAGTATCCGGCTGATGCTTCTGAGGACGATTGGTTAGCTTAGGGAGACGGCTTGGGGACGGACGATTGGTTAGCTTAGAGAGGCGGCTTAGGGACGGACGATTAGTTAGCTTAGAGAGACGGCTTGGGGACGGACGATTGGTTAGCTTAGGGAGACGGCTTAGGGACGGACGATTAGTTAGCTTAGAGAGACGGCTTAGGGACGGACGATTAGTTAGCTTAGAGAGACGGCTTAGGGACGGACGATTGGTTAGCTTAGAGAGGCGGCTTGGGGACGGACAATTGGTTAGCTTAGGGAGGCGGCTTGGGGACGGACGATTGGTTAGCTTAGGGAGGCGCTTGGGGGACACTCCGCTGTTTAAGCGGCAGAATCCACTCAATCTTAATCCATGATGGAAGAACTTATGCGACCCGTGAATTCTTTAAGCAACCTCCCCATTCGTCATTCAACATTCGCCTACCTCTGTCGGCATCTGGCGTAATAAGGTTCACTAGTGCTCCTCATTGGCTCATTTGGATAGCGTCCAGTAAATTCAGGTGCACTAGTGCTTCATTTCCTCATCTGGCCCGTATCCGGTGAATTCAGGTGCACTAGTGCTCCTCATTGGCTCAATTATGCCGCGTCCGCTGAATTCAGGTGCACTAGTGCTCTTCATTTCCTCATCTGGCCCGCATCCGGTAAATTCAGGTGCACTAGTGCTCTTCATTTCCTCATCTGGCCCGTATCCGGTGAATTCAGGTGCACTAGTGCTCCTTATTTGCCCATTTAGCCTGCGCCCAGTGAATTCAGGTGCACTAGTGCTCCTCATTGGCTCAATTATGCCGCGTCCGCTGAATTCAGGTGCACTAGTGCTCTTCATTTCCTCATCTGGCCCGCATCCGGTGAATTCAGGTGCACTAGTGTTCCTTATTTGCCCATTTGGGCTGCGTCCAGTAAATTCAGGTGCACTTATCCCTTTGATCTCACCGTCTAGCCTGATCTCGGCTGAATCAGAGGGATTTTTCCCTCCAATCTCACCAGCTAGCCTGGTTTCACCATGTAGTCTAGTTCACCAGCAAGCCTACTCTCACCATGTAGACCATCTAATCGACCTCGGTGTACCAAAGAAACCTCTCCTGTGAAATGGCAGATTCCATTTCACCAAAGAGAGGTTTCTTTTCGTTTTTTAAGATTGCACTACGCCTTAGTTCCCTTCAAGCTCCGGCCAGCCGGAGACGGTCTCCTCTGCGTTCAGTTGAACGTAAGGCGGCAATTCGCCGCCCCGCAGCAGCCATAGCTCATGCAGGGCACGTGTGCAGCCCACATACATCAGCTTCGCATCCCAGGCCGCCGCTCCATAATGGGCGCTGTCTGCGTCTGCTAGAATGACGGCATCGAACTCCAGTCCCTTGGACAAGTAGACGGGGAGAATCGACAAGCCGCCGCGATATTCCGTGATGCTGCCGTCAATCAGATGAAGATTCTCGAACTGCGTGGCGAGCTCAGCGTACAGTAGAGAGGCTTCCCGCAGGCTGCGGGTCAATACCGCCACCGTGCGGTATTCGCGCCCGGAGAGCTGCGCCAGCGCGCTCTTGACCGCGCTGAGCCGCTGGTCCGCCGATGCAGCCGCCGCCGCTCCCGGCAGCACATCCGCCTCATAGGAGATCAGCCGCACAGGATTCCCGCTGCGGAAGACCGGAACGGCCAGCAGCTCGCTTCCGACGCCTGTGGACAGAATGCCGTTAGCGAACTCAATAATTTCCATCGTTGAGCGGTAGCTTCGGGTAAGTGCATGGTATGCAGTGTGTTCTTCGGCGAACAGCGTCTGCATCTCTCTCCAGGCATGCACTCCCTTGTAGGCGTGAATGCCTTGCGACAGGTCACCCAGAATGGTGAAGGAATGCCCCTTCACATACAGATCCAGTACGGCAATCTGGAACGGGGAGAAATCCTGCGCTTCATCGATCACGATATGGTCAAAGCGCACAGTACCTTCGTTACCGTTCAGAAGATAATGGATATAGAGCAGCGGAGGAAGATCCTCCTCGCGCAGAATCCCCTTCTTCAGCTCTTTGACGGTCTCCTTCAGCACGGATGGCGGAATCTCCTCCGGTGCCGCCGCCGGCCAGTCCTCCGGCACTTTCGCCGCCCGGAAGATCTGCTTATAGATGGCGAGCGGCTCGTATTTCGGCCACTTGGCGCTGTAGGCCTTCTCTCGGGCCGCGCCCTTCTTCTTGCGCTCCTTCAGCGCAGCCGCTGAAGGGCTCTTCTTCAGCTCCATCTCGATCCAGCGGTGAAGCCGCGCCATGACGCGCTCCTTGCGCTTAGCTGGCGGATACGGCGCATATTCCTCATCGTGCCAGCGCAGAATCACCTGGCGGCTCAGCACCGCCCCGTCCCAAGGGCTGAAATCGCCCTCCGGCACAGCGCTGGTCTCCAGCAGCTTGACGCTGGATTCAATGACGCTCATCAGCACCGTCGAGCCTTTGAAGCGCCCGGGGGTCTCCTCCGTGATGACCGGCATCGCTCCCGCCGTCTCGAACCAGCGGCTCATGACCTCCGAAGCATCCTGCTCCGGCAAGTCCACATCCAGCACCTCGGCCGCCCAGTCCGGGAACGTGCTCTGGGCAATGTTCCCCACGCCCAGCTCCGGCAGCACATCTGAAATATAGTCCAGGAACATGCGGTTGGGGGCAAAAATTATCATTTTCTCCGCCGAGACCTGCTCCTTGTATTGATACAATAAGAACGCCAGCCGGTGCAGCGCAACGGTGGTCTTACCGCTGCCCGCGACCCCCTGGATGATCAGCGCCGTGTTCTTGGCCGCCCGGATAATCTTGTCCTGCTCCTCCTGGATCGTGGAGACGATGTCCCGCAGCCGGTTATCCTTGTTCTCCCCCAGCCGGTAGACCAGGAATTCATCCGATACCGCCGGCGCGTCGCTGTCACGGTTATACGTGTCTGCCACCCGTTCCAGGATCTGCTTGCGGATCACAACGTTGCGCTTGAGATAGACCAGCCCTTCGATCAGCCCCTCTGGTGCTTCATACGAGGCTGCTTCCGTTCCTCCGGTAAAAGAATAAAACAGGCTCGCCACCGGTGCCCGCCAGTCAATGACAAGCGGACGGTCGCTTACCTGCTCGCGGTCTACGCCGATTTTGCCGATATAGAGTGCCTTACGTTCTTGCTCGTCATTGCCCTGAAAATCAAGCCGTCCGAAATAAGGCTCCTGCCTAAGCTTGGCAAGATCTTTGCGCCTCTGCTCCCTTGAATCCTCCAGCACTTGCTCCGTATAATCGTGTCCTGTGTAGACCGGAGTTCCGCGCAATCGTTCAAGGGTAGAGTCAATCTCTGTCAGCGCGTGGTTCAGCCTGTCTTCTTCCTCTTGATAGGCACTTTGAAAGTTGTCTTCCAATTTCAGTTACCTCCTAAAAGTTTTGCGGGCATTAGCTTCCTGAATCTCTCCGAGCAAAACTCGCTCCAGAAGCATGCACCTTAAGTGATGTGAGCTGTACATCATAACACAGCAGAGAGGGGAAAGCCATATTTTTCAAACTGCTGTCCACGTGGAGGACAAGCGGATGAGAGAAGCAGCGCTCCCCCCTCCCGCCTTTGCCGTTAGCCCATCAGCGCATGCAGCACGAAGTTCGCAATGAACAGTCCGGCAATGCCGTACAATGCCGGAGGAACCTCCTTGCCTTTGCCGGTAGCCAGCTTCACCAGCGGATAGGTGATGAAGCCAAACGCCATGCCGTCCACGATGCTATAAGTGAAGGGAATCATCACCATGACCAGGAACGCCGGGAACAGCTCCGTCATGTCGCTGAGATCCATCTCGCGCACACTCTGCACCATCAGCCCGCCGATTACGATCAGAATCGGTGCTATCGCGCTGTCCGGCACATAAGCCAGCAGCGGGATGAACAGGAAGGTCGCCCCGAACAACAGGCCGGTGACGAGTGAGGTTAAGCCGGAGCGTCCGCCTGCCGCAATTCCGGCGGTGGATTCGGCAGCGGCGACCACCGGGCTGCTGCCGAACAGACCTGCCGCGATGTTGGCGAGCGAGAGCGCCCGCAGACTGCTTTTGAAGCGTTCCGGGCGTCCTGCCATCAGCGTCTGGGAAGCGATCAGGCCGATATTCTCAAACACCACAATCAGCAGCAGCAGGAAAACGGCAATCCAGAAGACGAGGCTGACGAATCCGCTCCAGTCCATACTGGCGAACACGCTGCCGTAACCGCTGAACACATGCCCCGGCTCGGTATTCTTCGGCGCATGGGCGGCTCCCAGCAGATAGGCAAGCCCTGTGCCCACGAGCATACTGATCAGCAGACCGCCGCGCGTGCCGCGGATGAACAGTACCAGCGCCAGCAGCAGGGTCACCACCGAAGTAATGACGGCCGGATCACTGAAATGCCCGATGGCGACAAAGGTTGTGGCGTGGGCAATGACAATCCCGCTTTTTTGCAGGCCGATGAAGGTCAGGAACAGCCCGATGCCAACCGTTATCGCATGCTGCAGATTATGGGGAATCGCGTCGCTTAGGATACGGTAGAGAGAGGTGAAGGCCACAATGGCAAACAGCACACCCGTCACCACGACAACGGCAAGCGCCTCACGCCAGTCCAGCTTCATGGAATGCACAAGAGTATAGGTGAAAAAAGCATTGATCCCCATGCCCGGGACAACGATAATCGGTGTTTTGCCGCCAAAAGCCATCAGCAGGCAGCCTGTCACCGCTGTCAGCAGCGTGGCAACCATCCCGGCCCGCAGCGGCATGCCTGCATCTGCCAGGATCGCCGCGTTCACCATCACAATATATACCGAAGCGAAATACGACAGGATGCCGGCCGCCCATTCCTGCTTCCAGTTGTCGCCCGGTTCCATTCCCACACTATTCCGCCAAATATTCGATTTCATGTAACAACCTCCACTTAAGTTCATCTCATGTGATGTCAAGTATCTCCATCTAAAACCGTAAAATATCCCCACAAAGTGAGGGTTTGCTTCGATGTTTACTCAGGTACTTTGCGGGGGGCCCCAAAACATACCGTAATAAAAGGGCATATAGCCGGAAACCGGCTACACACCCTTTTACCTGATAGAATTCATTCAAATGTAATGCCGCCCGTTTCGAGCAAATCCCGTACCGTTACACTGACCATAATCAGGCCGACTACAGGAGGTACAAAAGAAGTACTGGCCGGAGGCTGCTTCGCCTTCCGCCGGTCCGGCGCATTCGCAGGCACAATCTGCTCCGTCACATCTTCGCGCGGCTTCATAGGCTTCTCGGTGGAGAAGACCACCTTCACGCCCTTCTTGATGCCTTCCTTGCGCAGTCTGGTGCGGATCACCCGGGCAATCGGGTCCATGGTGGTCTTAGAGATGTCGGCGACCTGAAAGCGGGTCGGGTCCATCTTGTTGGCCGCGCCCATGCTGGAGATCAGCGGGATCTTCCGGGCCAGACATTCCTTGATCAGGTGAATCTTGTAGATAATTGTATCCGAAGCGTCAATCACATAGTCCAGCTTGTATTTGAACAGCTCTTCATACGTCTCTTCGGTGTAGAACATATTCAGCGCAATCGCTTCGCATTCCGGGTTGATCAGCTTGATGCGGTCCACCATCAGATCAGTTTTGTTCTGGCCGATGGTCGTCGTGAGCGCATGAAGCTGGCGGTTGATGTTGGTGATATCCACCGAATCCTTATCAATCAGGATAATCCGGCCGATGCCGGTCCGGGCCAGCGCTTCCGCTGCCATAGCGCCAACTCCGCCGATCCCCAGCACAGCCACTGTGCTGTTCTTCATGATCGCCAGGCCTTCCGGCCCGATCGCCAGCTCTGTACGCGAGAACTGATTCAGCATGATGTCAGCCTCCTATGATTTATTTCTTTTCTTTCTCCGGTTTCGGTGCCAGCTTGATATGCAGCTGCTCCAGTTGTCCGGCATCCACAGGGGATGGGGCATCCATCAGCAGGTCCGTTGCACTTGCCGTCTTAGGGAAGGCAATGGTCTCACGCAGGTTCGTGCGGCCCGCCAGCAGCATAATCAGGCGGTCGAAGCCAAACGCGATGCCGCCATGCGGAGGCGTGCCGTATTCAAAGGCATCCATCAGGTAACCGAACTTCTCATAAGCCAATTCCTGCGTGAAGCCGAGCGCATCGAACATTTTCTCCTGAACGTCACGCTTGTAGATACGCTGGGAACCGCCGCCCACCTCGTAGCCGTTAAGTACGATGTCATAGGCCTGCGCACGGATCGCGCCGGGATCGGTATCGAAGAGATGCAGGTCTTCGTCCATCGGGCGTGTGAACGGATGATGCTCAGCCACATAACGCTTCTGGTCCTCATCGTAGCCGAGCAGCGGGAATTCCGTTACCCAAGCGAATTTGAACACACTGTCGTCGATCAGACCAAGCTGACGGCCAATCTTCAGACGCAAGGCGCCAAGCACATCGGCTACCACCTTCTTGGTATCAGCGGAGAAGAGCAGCAGGTCACCATCCTCGGCACCTGTGCGCTCCTTCACGGCAGCGATTTCTTCCTCGGAGAAGAATTTCACAATCGGTCCCTTGAACTCCCCGTCCTTGACTTGAATCCAGGCCAAGCCCTTGGCGCCATAACGAGCAGCATAAGGTCCGAGATCGTCAATCTCCTTACGGGTCCATGTGCCGCAGCCCTTGGCGTTCAGACATTTCACTTCTCCGCCCTTCTCGATCACGGAAGCGAATACCTTGACGCCGCTGGATGCCACGATATCATTCATCTCTACCAGCTCCAGGCCAAACCGCAGGTCCGGCTTGTCAGAACCATATTTGCCGATCGCTTCGGCATACGTCAACCGCTGGAATGGCAAAGCTACCTCAACCCCGATCGTCTCCTTCAGCAGACGCTGCATGAGCTTCTCCATCATCGACAGCAGCTCATCCTGCGGCATGAATGAGGTCTCAATATCGAACTGCGTGAATTCCGGCTGGCGGTCAGCGCGCAGGTCCTCATCGCGGAAGCAGCGGGCCATCTGGTAATAACGCTCAATGCCGCCGACCATCAGCAGCTGCTTGTAGATCTGCGGGGACTGCGGAAGCGCGAAGAATTCCCCTTCATGCACACGGCTTGGCACGAGATAGTCACGTGCGCCTTCCGGTGAGCTTTTGGTCAAGATCGGCGTTTCCACATCAATAAAGCCTTCGTTGTCCAGGAAATCACGGAAAATCTTCGCTGCCTTAGAACGGAGCAACAGCGTCTTGTGCATCTCTGGACGACGCAGATCCAGGTAACGGTATTTCATCCGCAGCGATTCATCCACTTCCACCCCGTCTTCGATGAAGAACGGAGGGGTCTTGGCGGCATTCAGCACTTCAATATCTGTAATCTGCACTTCAATCTCCCCGGTCGGCAGGTTGCGGTTCACGGTTTCATCATCCCGTTTAACCACCTTACCCGTTACGGCCAGCACGTATTCACTGCGGACCTTATCGGCAATCTGCAGCGCTTCTCCGGAATAGTCAGGGTTGAATACGATCTGTACAATCCCTGTGCGGTCGCGCAAATCAATGAATAGCACGCCTCCAAGATCACGGCGGGTCTGCACCCAACCGTTCAATGTTACTGTCTCACCGATGCTCGCTGTCGTTAATTGTCCACAGTTATGGCTTCTGGTCATCTTTTATCCTACCCCTTCATGTTTAAAATTACATATGCTCGCCTTTTCGCCTAATTCTGAATCAGCGCTTGCGCCAGCTCGTCCAGCTTCACAGTCCGCTGCTCGCCGGTCTCCATCGACTTCAGTGCGATGACGCCATTATTCAGCTCATCTTCGCCAAGAATCGCCGTATACCGGGCCGACATGCGGTCTGCCGACTTCATCTGTGCCTTCATCTTGCGTCCCAGGTAATCGCGCTCCGCAGAGAATCCAAGGCTGCGCAGACGGAACAGCTGCTTCGTGATTTCCAGATCTGCCGATTCGCCCAGTGCGACAAAATACACATCCAGCGGCTTCGCCGCTTCAAGCGTCACGCCCTGATTCTCCAGAATCAGCAGAATCCGCTCCAGGCCAATCCCGAACCCGATGCCCGGCTGATCCGGTCCGCCGATCTCTTCTACGAGACCGTTATACCGGCCGCCGCCGCCCACCGTGTCGATCGAGCCGATGCCTGCCGCTTTATACTCAAACGCTGTATGCGTGTAATAATCAAGGCCGCGTACCAGGCGGGGGTTAATGCTGTACTCCACACCCATCACATCCAAATGACCTTTAACCTTGGCAAAATGCTCCGTACACTCTTCATCCAGACTGTCTAGAATGGAAGGCGCTCCGCCGAACTTGTCCTGATCGACCTTGCAGTCCAGCACGCGCAGCGGGTTGCGTTCCATCCGCCGCTGGCAGTCACTGCACAGGCTCTCTCTCATCGGTCTCAGAAAATCCAGCAGCTTCTCGCGGTATGCTGCGCGGCTGGGTGCGTTGCCGACGGAATTCAGCTCCACCCGCACATCCTTCAGCCCCAGATCAATGTAGAACTGGTACCCGAGCGAGATGACTTCAGCATCAATCGCCGGGTCCACCGCGCCGAAGGCTTCGATGCCGAACTGATGAAACTGGCGGTATCTGCCGGCCTGCGGACGTTCATAACGGAACATCGGTCCGATATAATATAGCTTGCTGACATCCGGCTCCCCGTACAGCTTGTTCTGGACATAGGCGCGTACCACGCCTGCTGTCCCTTCGGGACGCAGCGCCAGATCGCGGTCGCCCTTGTCCTTGAAGGTATACATCTCACCTTCTACAATATCCGTTGTTTCACCGACTCCGCGCTCGAACAGCCCAGTGTGCTCGAACAGCGGGGTACGAATCTCCCGGTAATTGAAGCGGCGGCACAGCTCTCTTGCCTTGGCCTCCACTACCTGCCATTTCTCTACTGCACCCGGAAGTACATCCTGCGTACCTGTAGGTTTCTCGAATCTTTCTTTAGCCACAGTCTATCCCTCCTGAAAATAACCCCTAAAAACAGCAAAAAACCCCTCATCCCTGTTCAATTACAAACAGGGACGAGGGATTATCATAACCAATAATTCACCCGTGGTACCACCCACATTCCGGGCTTAGCAACTTGCTCTGCGTAAGCTCCGCTCTAAGCGGTTAACGCCCGCCTACGCGCAACCGGCTACTGACTGTAGGCATTCCTGCTGCCTGCGTTCGCCGTGCGTTCTCGGGGAGGTCATTCGTCCGTTCATCAACAGAATCCTTACAGCCGTGCGGATCAGCATGTGTCCTCCTTACCTGGACGACAGCCTTGATCTGCGGGATTCCTCTCTGGGGTTGTGGGTTACGGATTACTTGGTCCCGTCATCAAAACAATATAAACTTACCTATACTGTTAGATTCTACTGAACCACTGCGCTAAAGTCAAGGATTGAATAAAATAAGCTGCCACCAGCCGACGTTCCTTCAGCCAAGTGGACTGAGATTCCGCTATTGGGGCAAAAAATCCATAATCACGCGTTAACCGGACTCAGATTCCGTTATGCTACCAAATATGCCTCGTTAATCGCTCAAATTAACATAATAACTATGTTGCTTGTAATCCCCTAAAAACAAAAAAGTGACCTGCAGCCGATTGCTGCAGGTCCATCATCATATATTATAAAAAAGGGGGTCATGCTTCTATTATAAACACGCTATATTAAGGAATCATGAATGTAGTGTTACAGTTGCATTACAGAAAAGAAAGCGTTTCACCAATCCGTCCAAATCTCCGCTGTCATGCTCATCCATAGGTTACACCATCACTCTATTCCTGTCTACATCATCCTGCCGTCCTCCCTTTAGGCTGCATATAAAACAGCTCCAGCCTCTCCATAACGGAGGGCTGGAGCTGAAAGGATACCGGCGGCGATACCGCAGTCTTTTTTAATCAAAAATCTCCACATAAGCCTGCTTGCCGCGCAGAACCTCTACAACCTCGTTGTAATGATTCTCGGCTACCTTGAGATCCATGACATAGTGCAGGTGCTCCAGGTCACTGCTTGTCAGCTCTTCCCCTCTATGCACTTCGCCCTCCGTACGTACTTCATCGGCGCGTACTTCATCCGTACGTTTCAGATCATTATCTGTCACAACAGCCGGGACAATGGCCGCACCGGACCCCATACCCGTTGAACCTCCGGCAGCGTACACGCCCCCGGCACCTGTTGAAGCGGTATTAGTGGAGCCCAGCGGGATCAGAATGTTGCGCCGGTTATTTACTCCATTATCCAAAGGGTCCGTTAATGCTGATACCTCAATCCCCTCTACACCGTACGGAATCAAAGAAGTCTTAGCACCTTCCGCTGCATCTTCTGTACTGAAATAGGCCTGGATTCTTCTAGTCATTGTAAATCCCTCCCATAAAGTTATATTATGCCAAACGGGTTATGCATGTATTACAACACCTTAAGCAGCTCACGCACAAAAGCGGGCTCATCCTTGGGTGTGCGTGAAGTAATGTAATTGCCGTCTACGACGACCTCTTCATCCTTGAACTCCGCGCCGGCATTGATCAGATCATCCTTCAGCGGCGGGTAGGAGGTAAGCGTGCGGCCTTGCAGCAGTTCAGCGCTGATCAGAATCTGCGGGCCGTGGCAGATAGCGGCAATCGGCTTGCCTGCACGGTCAGCATCCTTCACGAATTGCAGAATATCCGGGTCAAGACGGAGATTCTCCGGCGAAGATCCGCCTGGAATGACTATTGCATCATACTCTGCGGCTGTGACCTCGCTGATTGCTTTATCGGCGGCATAGGATACGCTTCCTTGTTTGCCGAGCAGGGTCTCATTTTTCTTCAGACCGATGATTTCTGCCTGATGTCCTGCCTGTAGAACTTCTTCGTAAGGAACCTTCATTTCAGAATCTTCAAAGTCATTGGCGAGCAGAAAAGCTACTTTACTCATGAGATCCATATCTCCTCTCTAGGCTGCTGTCGTCTCGTCAATCTATTACCCTCATTCCCCCGCTTTATAACGAAGCCTAAGCAGTTCCCGTAAATTCTGTTCCGTCCCTAATGCCTCCGCGCCAAGTGGAAACGGCTTTGCCGTCCTTTAAGACGGTACCGTTTCAGCGAGAAATAGCCTACCTTCTCACCGGCTAGGTACGCGGCAAAAGACCGCGGCCTCTGCGCTGGAGCCCCTGCGGCTCCTTCGGGTCCCCGGCTTCCTTGGCTGTCGCTGAAGCTTCGGTCATCGACCCGGCCATATGGGCCTGAATCGTGTTCCACATCCATGCTTTTGGTGCTTGTCTCATTCTGTTTGCTCCCCGCACTTATGAATAATGGTGCATCATTCATAGTCTATCCAGCTAGGGCTGCTGCTATCCCGCTTGGCTAACTCGAAGCAAAAAGACCCCACCATGTGGAGTCCCGTGATGTATTTTTTACAGTTAAAGCTGCGTCTGCCGCATTAAGTCCTAACCCTTGCTGTCCAGCAACAGCGTAACCGGTCCCCAGTTGGTCAGGGCGACATCCATCATCGCTCCGAACACGCCGGTCTCTACCTGTAGCCCTCCGGCACGCAGCTCTTGGTTGAAGTAGTCGTAGAGCCGCTCAGCTTCAGCCGGAGCCGCGGCTGCCATGAAGTTGGGGCGTCTGCCCTTGCGGCAGTCCCCGTACAGCGTGAACTGGGAGACGGACAGGATGGCCCCGCCGGCCTCCGTCACACTATGGTTCATTTTACCGGCCGCATCCTCAAAAATCCGCAGTCCGGCAACCTTGTCCGCCAAATACTTGGCATCCTTCTCTGTATCCTCGTGGGTTACGCCGACCAGCAGCAGCAGGCCCTCTCCAATGGCTCCGGTTACTGCACCATCCACCGTCACACTGGAATTCTTGCAGCGCTGCACAACGACTCTCATCTCATCCTTCAGCTCCTTGCCTTAGCACCTACTGCATAATACGGTTAACGGTATACACATCCTTGACCCGCTTCACTTTGTCGACCACAGACTGCAGGTGATCGGTATTGCGGATCAGAATCGTCATATGGATCATCGCCATCTTGTTCTTGTCGGAGCGCCCGGTGACCGCTGAAATATTGGTCTTACTCTCCGATACCGCCTGCAGCACTTCATTCAGCAGCCCGTTGCGGTCGTGGCCGGTAATCTCAATATCGACGCTATAATTAGCCTCCATGCTGCCTTCCCACTCCACTTCAATCACGCGGGCTGCTTCCTCCCCGTCCATCTCGTTCGGAATGTTCGGACAATCCTCACGGTGTACCGATACGCCCCGTCCACGGGTCACATATCCGATGATATCGTCGCCCGGCACAGGATTACAACATCGTGCGAAGCGTACCAGCAGATTGTCGATCCCCTTGACACGGACCCCGTTGGTCGGCTGGTTGCGCTTCTCTCCGCTGGATTTGATCGCCTTCATCTCGGAGGTAAGCTCCAGATGGCCTGCGGCCTCCTCCTGGTCCTTACGCAGCTTCTCAGTCAGCTTGGAAGCGATCTGAGCAGCGGTAATCCCGCCGAAGCCGACCGCCGACAGCATATCCTCCACATCATTGAAGGCGAACTTCTTCGCAGCCTCGGACAATTTGTCCTCCGTCAGCCAGTCAGAGACCTCCACGTTCAGGCGCTTCAGCTCGCGTTCTATGGCCTCCCGGCCTTTCTCCACGTTCTCCTCGCGCTTCTCCTTCTTGAACCACTGCTTGATCTTGCTCCGCGCATGTGAGGACTGGGCAATCTTCAGCCAATCGCGGCTTGGACCGTACGAATTCTTCGAGGTCAGAATCTCCACGATATCCCCGGTCTTCAGCTTATGGTCAAGCGGAACAATACGCCCGTTCACCTTGGAGCCGATTGTCCGGTTCCCGACCTCGGTATGAATGCGGAACGCGAAATCCAGCGGCACCGAGCCGGCCGGCAGCTCCACTACCTCACCCTTAGGCGTGAATACGAAGACCAGATCGGAGAAAAAGTCCATTTTGAGCGATTCCACGAACTCTTCGGCATCCTTCGCTTCATGCTGCAGCTCCAGAATCTCGCGGAAGAACGGCATCCGGTTCTCGGGATTGACGTTGTTGCTGCTGCCCTCCTTATACGCCCAGTGGGCGGCGATCCCGAATTCGGCCGTGCGATGCATCTCCCAGGTGCGGATCTGGACCTCTGTCGGCTCTCCCCCCGGACCTACTACGGTTGTATGCAAAGACTGATACATGTTCGCCTTGGGCATAGCAATATAGTCCTTGAAACGGCCAGGCATCGGCTTCCAAAGCGTATGAATAATACCCAAAGTGGCATAACAATCCTTAATATTGTCGACGATAATGCGGATAGCCAGGAGATCATATATCTCGTTGAACTGTTTGTTCTTGGTGTTCATCTTGTTATAGACACTGTAGATGTGCTTCGGGCGTCCCGAGAGATCGCCTTCGATGCCCATTTCATCCAGCTTGGCGCGGATGCGGCCGATGACACTGTCAATGAACTGCTCGCGTTCTGCCCGTTTCTTGTGTACAAGATTGGCAATCCGGTAATACTGCTGCGGATTGAGGTAACGGAGCGCAATATCCTCCATCTCCCACTTGATCGCAGAGATCCCGAGCCGGTCCGCAATGGGACAAAAGATCTCCAGCGTCTCATAAGAAATCCGGCGCTGACTCTCTTCGGACTGGTATTTGAGCGTACGCATATTATGCAGACGGTCCGCCAGCTTAATCACGATCACCCGGATATCCTGGGCCATAGCGATGAACATCTTGCGGTAGTTCTCGTTCTGCTGCTCTTCCTTGGAGCGGAAGCGGATGCGTTCCAGCTTGGTCAGGCCGTCTACCAGCATCGCGCAGGTATCGCCGAATTGCGTGCGGATCTGCTCCAGAGACACCGTCGTATCTTCCACAACATCATGCAGCAGCGCAGCAATAATGGATATCACATCCATTTGCATATTGACGACAATATCTGCGACCGCCAGCGGATGCAGAATGTATGGCTCCCCCGATTTACGGACCTGCCCGTGATGAGCCTGATCGGCGAATTCATAAGCTTCACGGATGCGGAGAAGATCTTTTTCTTTTATATAGGCGCCAGCCTTTTCGGTTAATTGCTCTATGCCCATTCTCGTCGTATCCGTTTCCCTTCTATAATAAAATGAACCTGCAAGCATGCAGAATTTGCAGGTTCCATACGTTCCCGGCTGCATTACGCTCAGGTTAAAGTTGTCTATAATTATGACGCTTACGAGGGATTCCGTCAACACTTGCCATAGCGTGGCATTCCTGTCAGGTAAAGGGTCAAGAAAAGACAATTTTGTGGCACGGGTAAAAATGTTGTTGTAAAAACCCGCCGATCTATTTAATCTAGTAAAGGCGGTTTTTTATAAGAGAAGAATGGTCAAATCAAATCAAATTAGATCAGAAAGAGAAGTGAACTCCATTGCAACGCGAAATTCAAGTTAACGAAAGACTCCCCTGGGGCCCGGGCTTCCTCCTGAGTCTTCAGCATCTGTTCGCCATGTTCGGCAGCACCGTGCTTGTTCCCAACCTGTTCGGGGTAGATCCCGGCATGATCCTGCTGATGAACGGTATCGGCACCTTGCTCTACATACTGATCTGCCGCGGCAAAATCCCTGCCTATTTGGGTTCAAGCTTCGCCTTCATCTCTCCGGTCCTGCTTGTGCTGAAAGAACATGCCGGCGATCATGAGCGCGGATATTCGCTTGCACTGGGCGCTTTTATCGTGACTGGTGTTATATTCATTCTTGTGGCCTTAATTGTACGTTATGCCGGTACCGGCTGGATTGATATCGTCTTCCCTCCGGCAGTTATGGGAGCCATCGTAGCGACGATTGGACTGGAGCTAGTGCCTGTAGCCGCACGGATGGCCGGACTGATTGCTCCTGAGGGTGTAGCCAGCGCGGACTGGACGCCTGACGGCAAAGCCATTACCCTGTCGCTCGTCACGCTCGGTGTTACCGTACTCGGCTCCGTGCTGTTCCGCGGCTTCCCCAAAATCATTCATATCCTCATCGGTATCGTTACCGGTTACGTACTTGCTTATATATTGGGTCTGGTGAATACAAGCGCTATCTCTCAAGCAAGCTTCCTCTCCCATCCCACCATCATTACCCCATCCTTCGACTGGCAAGTGATCCTCACCATCATTCCTGTATCGCTTGTTGTCATTGTGGAGCATATCGGCCATCTGCTGGTCACCAGTAATATTGTCGGCAAGGACCTGACCAAAGATCCCGGACTGGACCGCTCGCTGATGGGTAACGGGATTTCTACGGTACTGTCAGGATTCATGGGTTCTACGCCTAATACCACTTATGGTGAAAATATTGGCGTTATGGCACTGACCAAGGTGTACTCGGTATATGTTATCGCCGGGGCTGCCGTCATCGCCATCGTGCTGTCGTTCTCCGGAACGTTCTCCTCAGTCATTGCCAACATTCCGCTGCCGGTTATGGGCGGTGTATCCCTGCTGCTGTTCGGTGTTATCGCGGCGTCGGGTCTACGTATCTTCGTCGAGCAAAAAGTCGATTTCTCCAAAGCCACCAACATGATTCTGGCTTCACTGGTACTGGTTGTAGGCATCAGCGGCATTTCGCTTAAGCTGGGCGGTGTAGAGCTGAAAGGGATGGCACTGGCGACTATTGTCGGAATGCTGCTCGCTTTGCTGTTCAAGATCATCGAAGTTCTCGGCTTGTCCAATGAACAGGAAGCTGACAAATCGGCACATTAAGTGACTCTCCTCTGTTAAAATATCAAAAAGCGGCCTGCTGTCTTCATTCGACAGCAGGCCGCTTTATATTTCCCGGGAAAAGTTACCCGGGGAGAATTAATCCTCGTAAGTCAACAAAGTCATGACTTCAACATTCGACAGCTTATCCCGTCCAGCCAGGGCTGTCAATTCAATCAGGAATGCAGCACCGACCACCTGGCCGCCAAGCTGCTCTACCAGGTTAACAGAAGTAGCAATCGTCCCGCCTGTAGCCAGCAGATCATCTGCAATCAGTACCTTCTGGCCCGGCTTGATCGCATCGGTATGCATAGCGAGAGTATCCTTGCCGTATTCCAGATCATAACCTACTTCGATTGTCTCATAAGGAAGCTTGCCGCTTTTGCGGATCGGCACGAAGCCTACACCCAGCGCATAAGCCAATGGAGCGCCCACTACAAAGCCGCGCGCCTCCGGTCCGGCAATGACGTCGATCTCCAGATGGGCCACCAGAGCTTTAAGCTCATCGATGGCTGCACGGTACGCAGCGCCGTCCTTCAGCAGCGTAGTAATATCTTTGAAGCTGATTCCAGCCTGGGGAAAATCCGGAATTACGCGAATATTGTTTTTGAAATCCAACATCATCATCTCCTAAAAGTAAGCGGGAAGCTTCCCCGCTGAAGTTACTCGAACCAAATGACCCGGGCAGCATGCGCAGCCGTTATGAGGCACCTAAACGATGCGACAGCATGAATTCCTGCAACTCACTGCGGCTGCCTTCCATGAAATACTGCTCCATCTCCGCTGTCTTGCCCAGTCTGACGAAATGCTCTGATGTGCTCAGACTCTTGGCGGCAGGCTGCGGGACAAAGGTGATTGTGCCGCCGCTGCGCTCAATGAAGTCAAGCTCATCGAATACATCCAGCATTCTGCTCACCATACGCACACCAAGCGCCGACTGGCGGCTGAGCCGCAGCAGCACTTCATGCTCAGGAGTTGGAGACGCAGCGATCGTGGCAATCCATTGATATAACGATTTGAAATGATCTCGCGTAGGAACCTGCAGCCGGTCACGCCCGTCGCGGATCGAATGCAGCAGGGCTATATTCTCCGTCTCGGGAAAAGCAGTGAACAGCGCTTCCAGCTGCTCCGGGGACTCCGGCATATCCAGCACACAGAGCAGCGACAGTCCCTCTTCGTCACGCGTACCCTCCGGCTGATGTACCGCCGAGATCCCGCCAGCCTCATCGTATACCCAGAGGGACATGCCCTTCAGATCACGCAGCGGCGTTGTCCAGCTGTTCTGGAAGACCGCTGCACTCTGGCCCAGTCTGCTGCCGCTATAGGTGCGGAGCAGCTCCTGAATATGTGCAGCCTGCTTGACGGCATCGGCTGCGCCCCGCAGATCGAACAGCTGCGCCTTCGGCACTGCAAGATCCTGCAGCATCAGCTGAGGCTTGCGCGAGCCGTTCCATTCATTGATGGACAGCTCTGCCAGTACATCCACGACTGTGCCGTCCGGAAGCAGCTCAGCCAAGGGACCTTTGCCAAAAGCCACAGCTTCAATCGTCAGCTTGTCCTGCTGGAGCACAAGCTTCAGGTGCTTGCCCTCCTGGCCCATCTTCCGTGTCTCCTTCACAACCGCACCGCGCAGAATGAATCTCGGCAGCGGATTGGCCATGCCGAACGGCGCCAGCCGCTCCAGCTCAAGCGCAGCCTGGAGGGTCAGATCCGCAATGGATACCTCACCGTCCGCAGCCGTAACAGCTACGAAGTCCTCCGGGGTCAGAATAGACGCAGCATAGCTATTTAGGGCCGCATCGAAGGCTTCCAGCTTGCCCTGCGGCAGACTCATCCCGGCAGCAGCCGGATGTCCTCCGAAGTGGTCCATCAGCCCGGCACATGAGGACAAGGCCGCATAGATATCGAGGCCCGGGATGGAGCGGGCAGAACCCTTGCACATCCCGGTCTCCGGATGAATGTCCAGAATAACGACCGGTCGGTAATACCGCTCCAGCAGCTTGGAGGCCACAATGCCGACTACGCCGACATTCCAGCCCTGGTCCGCCAGCACAATAATATCCGGCAGTCCGCTCCGGCTAATTCTCTCCTCCAGCTTGGCTGTGGCTTCGGTGACAATTCGCTCTACAACCAGCTGGCGTTCCTTGTTCAGCAGATCCAGCTCTCCGGCAAATTGTTCAGCCTCTGCCGCATCCTCCGTAGTCAGCAGTGTAACTGCCCGGCCTGCATGATCCAGCCTTCCGCTGGCATTAATGCGCGGAGCCATCCCGAAGGCGATATTCACCGCACTGACGGTGTTCATCGTAATCCCGCCCACCGAGAGCAGCGCCCGGATGCCCGGAAACGCCGAATTCCGCATGCTGCTGAGGCCTCTGCGCACCAGACTGCGGTTCTCGCCCAGCAGCGGCATCAGGTCCGCCACCGTACCGATGGCGGCAATCTCACACCATTCCTCCGGCACTTCGCTGCCCAGGAGCGCCTCAGCCAGCTTATAGGCCACCCCTACTCCGGCCAGACCCTTGAACGGATACGGGCAGTCCGGCAGCTTCGGGTTAATCAGAGCATACGCCTCAGGCAGCAGCTCCGGCGGCTCATGATGATCCGTGACAATAACATCAATACCCAGCTCAGTGGCATAGGCAATCTGATGATAGGCACTGATACCAGTATCCACCGTAATGACGAGAGATACACCCTGTTGGACCGCCCAGTCAAGCGCATGATTATGCAGTCCATAGCCTTCATTGGAGCGATGGGGAATATAAATGTCAAAGGAGGCCCCGAGATGACGCAACAGGTAGATCATCAGCGCCGTGCTGGATACCCCGTCTGCGTCATAATCACCGTACACCAGAATATGCTCTTCCTCTTGCAGTGCCTTTTGTATCCGCGGCACCGCTTCAGCCATTCCTTTGAGCAGGAATGGATCATGTCTATCTTCCGCTCCCCCATCCATAAATACCTGTGCCAGCTCAGCGGTATCCATGCCTCTTTGCACCAGCAGTGACGAAAGGAGCGGAGAAATAGAAAGGCTCCGGGCCAGTTCCGAAATACGCTCGGAATCGGCTGCCGGAGATTGCCATCTTGTTTTTGAATGAAGCAATACAGCTCACCTTTCTCTCACCTTGCAGACTACTGAAGCAGCGTGGGAATATCGTTGTCCACGAGCTCATGATTGCTTTTATAAGGATAACCCGGATCATACGGCACAACATCCATATGAACCTCACCAACATGAACGAACCGGTGCTGCAGCAGCTTCCGCGCACATTCCGAAATATCCTGAGCTTCCATCACGCTGATCCGCGGATTCACACTAATCTTAACATGCAGGTTGACATAATTGCCTTCCTCCAGCGCCCGGAGCTGCTCCACCTGGATGACTCCGTGTACCCGCTGAACCGTCTCAATGAAGCTGGCTGCTTCCTCGGAAGGAAGCTCCTGAATCTTCTTGCTGTATACAGAGGAAGCAATTAATGAATAGCCTTTGCGGAGAATCAGACATCCGGTCAGCAGAGCTGCGATTGGGTCCATGTAGAGCAGAGGATGCCAATTCAAGTATCCTCCTGTTATAGCCAGGGCAATCCCAATAAATACAGTTATAGACGTATACAGGCTGAACCGGTGGCTATCGGCATAAGCCGCATGACTGCCGTCGCCCTTTTTTTTGAAATAACGGTACTGGTATTGAAATACAGCCTCTTTGAACACAATGCACAGCAGGACAGCGGCAAGCGCTGACTCCTCCGGTGCCGACAGATGTCCCCTTGTCAAATCACGGATCGCCGAGAAAGCCACCTGCAGCCCGCCCATAATAATCAGCACAGAGAATAGAATAGCCGCCATCGGCTCCTTGCTTCCTTGCGCAGCCCGGCCGCGTTCTGCTGCGCCCGCAGCCTTGTTACTCTGCTTCAGGTTCCACGGAATCACCCCCGCCAGTCTGGCAGCGGCATCTGCTCCGGAATAGATTGCATCCCCCAACAATGCCTTGCTGCCTGACAGATAACCGATACTTCCCTTGGCTACAGCGAGTAGAACATCACTAAGGATTCCGGTCCAGGCAACGGATTGTTTCTGGAGTAATGGTTTGTCACTCATAACGAGGCCCTCCTTACCACTAGCAGGTAAACTCATGATGATGAAATCAAGTAATCAAGCAAGACATCCTGACCCGAAGATTCCGAAAAGCCGCGTCGCTACAGACGCGGCTTACAGAACAACCGGGTGTTAGACTTTGGCCGGGGCATTCACAGCCGGCTTCTGGCGCTTCTTCAGGAGCAGCCAGAGCGGACTTGCGATGAAGATGGATGAATAAGCTCCGAAGAGCAGACCGATAACCATGGCAAGTGAGAACATTCGAATCGACTCGCCGCCCATAATCAGCAGGAAGAATGCAGCAATAAATACAGTGAACGCTGTATACAGCGAACGCATAAGCGTCTGCGCCACACTCTTGTTGACCAGAATCTTCAGATCCTCATACGACTTCTGTTTGCCGAAGCGCAGGTTCTCGCGTATTCGGTCAAAGATAACGATGGTATCGTTAATCGAGTAACCGATAATGGTCAGCACCGCGACGATGAAGGTTATATCTACCTCCAGACGGAAGATCGAGAAGATCGCTACAACCATAAAGGCATCATGGAGCAGTGCTACAATAGATGCCAATGCAAAACGCCATTCAAAACGGATACTAACATAAATGATAATCCCGATACTGGCGAGCAGCACCGAATAGATCGCATTGCGGGCCAGTTCCTTGGCCATTTCGGTATCCACGGTGTTGATCTCAAAGGATGCCTTCTCATCAATCTTGTTGATTGACTTCTTAAGGGTCTCACTTTGTGCATCACTCAGCTCTTGATCATAGCGGATATTGACCCGCTTATCGCCGATCGTAATGGTTGGTTCATGCTCGATACCCGCACCCTTTAGGGCCGGCTGCAACTCAGCCAGTGTGACACTCCTCGAGAGTGCTACGTCCACATTGGACCCGGCCTTGAAGTCAACGCTGTAGTTCAGGCCGAAGGTTGCCAGAAAGACCAGACCCGCCACCGTAAGGGCAATCGAGAAGATATAGAAGAATTTACTTAAATGTACGAAATCAAGCTCTTTCTTAAAGCGCACTGATGTCACTCTCCTTTACCCCAAATTGCTTCGGCTTGTTGAGTGCGCCGGCTTTAACCAGCACTGTCAGCAGCCAGTGGGCAAAATAAAGGTTTGTTACGATACTAAGTACAATTTCCACGATCAGAATCAGTGCGAAGCCTTTGACCGCACCAGTACCGAAGGCGAACATGACAGCCGCTACGATAATCGTAGTGACATTCGCATCCATAACTGTACGGAAGGAGGTCTTGTTCCCTGCTTTGACGGAAGACATAATGCCTTTACCGCTGCGCATTTCTTCCCTGATCCGTTCATTAGTAATGATATTGGCATCGACGGCCATCCCTATACCCAGAATGAACGCGGCAATACCGGGAAGGGTCAATGTAAAGTCAGCCAAAACAAATACCAGAATCAGCAGCCACGTATGCAGGATCAGCGCGAAGCTGGCCAGTACGCCCGGAAGACGGTACATAAGCAGCATGAAGAGCAGAATAATCACTGAACCGATAATACCGGCTCTGACGGTCTCATCCAAGGATTGCTTGCCGAGGGTTGCCCCTACGCTCTGGGAATACTTCTCTGTCAGCTTAAGCGGCAACGCACCGAGGTTTATCGTATCGGCAATCTCACGGGCTTCATCCAGTGTATATCCCCCGGAGATCGAAGCTTTACCATCGGTCAGGACAGCTCGTACCGTTGGGGGTGCAGATAACAGGTTCTCATCCAGATAGATGGCAAGTTCCTTACCCAGCAGACGCTCGGTAATCTCTGCGAATTTCTTCTTGTCTTTGATAGAGATGCTGATTTCGGGACGGTTCAGTTGATCGCGCTGTACCTCTGCCGCACCTTCAACAAAGTCACTGCCTACCAGCTCAATCTTACTGAATACCCCGGCAGCATCCCCTTCCTTGGCACTGCGGAAGGTCAGAACTGCGGGTTCTTTCATTTTCTTGCGGACCTCTGCTTCGTCGGTAACACCTGCGATCTTCAGACGGATGCGGTCCGTACCTTCGGTGGTCACCTCAGGCTCGCTGGTTCCGAGTGCATTCGCCCGCTTCTCCAGGCTCTCTGCAGTCTTCTGCAGCGATGCGCGGGTCAGAGTTCCTCCCGTATCCATTGGCTCTGCGTGGTACAGAATTTCGAATCCGCCCTTAAGGTCAAGACCCAGACGGACTCTGTCCAGCAGCCCGGGAGTTGTAAATACCATGACGCCGGTTAGAACGACCACGGTAATGATAAAGCTCAACATTCTCTTCATGCTCTAGCTAGTTCCCCTTTCATTACATCAATATTCCTATTATAGCTACGTGCGAAATGACCGTCAATTCAGAAGGAATGACGGTGCCGGATTCACACAAAGAAACGGCAGGTTCTGCTGCAAAGCGAGGATACCTCCGTTTGATAGGACAAGTCTGAACACTCATTCCTTACTTTACTGCTTCCAGTACCCGTTTGCAAAAGAAAATCGTTCCTTTTGACAAATACTTCTCTTAATTCAATCCCCGATAGGCCGCCAGGGTCAGATAAGTCATATAACTGCCTGACTTGAGCGAATAGATGTCATTGACCAGCCGATGCAGGGGAGGTCTTCCCTCCTTGGCATAATTGCGGCTGATGCAATCCCAAATATCCTTACCGGTCACATATTCATAGCCGAGGAGCCGGAATTCCTCCGCTTTGCTGATGCACATGGCTTCGATATCTTCACTAAGCTCGTCATATCTCCATTGTTCCGATTCCACGTGCAGGCACCTCCAAAGATTCCTCAATTACGTATGCTCAGTGCTACGTATTCGACCTTGCGTTCACACTTTCCTGCTTTCAGTCAAAAAACTTGTCTATGGAATGCTTGTCATGGAGTAGGCCTGTACTGGCATATCCTTATACAAGCCTGGCTTGATATTAACGATAATTCACCTGCAGTTTCATCTCATATGTAGGAAGAAGGAGTGCCCTGTGAGGAAACAGACCTTTATACAAGGAACGATCATCCTGCTGTTCGCCGGTATCATTAACCGGATGCTTGGCTTCATTCCCCGGATTGCCCTGCCCCGGATTATCGGCGCTGAGGGGGTAGGTCTGTATCAGCTCGGATACCCGTTTTTCATTGTGCTCATTACGGTAATTACGGGCGGAATCCCGCTGGCGATTGCCAAGCTGGTCGCGGAAGCCGAAGGGGAGAACCGCCCGGAGCAGTCGCGCAAAATCCTGCAAACCGGCCTTGCCCTCAGCCTGTCGCTGGGCATTGTGTTCACCTTCGTGGCCCTGTTCAGCGCCTCCTGGGTCGCAAGCGTTCTTCTGACGGACCAGCGAGTCTATTATACGTTCGTCAGCATGACCCCCATGATCGCCATCGTCGCCGTCTCCTCCATCTACCGGGGGTACTTTCAGGGCAAGCAAAATATGATTCCCTCGGCGTTCTCTTCCGTGCTGGAGTCAATCATCCGGATCTTCTTCATGCTGTGGTTCTCCTGGCTGCTGCTGCCGAAGGGCATCGCCTTTGCGGCTGCGGGTGCGATGCTGGGTGTGACTGTGGGAGAGATCGCCGGAATGCTGGCCCTGCTGGGGCAATATTATTTTAACGACAAAAAAGACAGGTCTGAACTCCCGCCTTCCGTGGATACTACTATTCAGGATACACAGGGCAGTGACGGACGCGAGCCCGCGCAGACGACCACACCTGTCCTTAAACGCCTGATCGGCATTTCTGTGCCGGTAACCGCCGGACGCCTGATCGGCTCATTCTCTTACCTTCTGGAATCGATTATTACCGTACGCAGCCTCGCGCTTGCCGGAATCGCGGCTGCAGCCGCAACCGCACAATATGGTTCCTTGCAGGGAATGGTGATTCCGCTGCTGCTGCTGCCGGGTGTGCTCAGCTCCTCGCTGGCCGCTTCCCTCGTCCCCTCCTTATCCGAGGCCGCCGCCCGCAACGATCTGCCCACGATTCATAAAAGAATGCACCAAGCCCTGCGGCTCGCCATGGTCACCGGTGCCCCGTTTGCTGCCGTTATGTATATTCTTGCCGTACCGTTGTGTTCGTTAATGTACGGCAATGCAGCGGATACGGCACCTATGCTAAGGATGATGGCCCCGTTCGCTGTGTTTCTCTACGTCCAGGCTCCGCTTCAGGCTGCGCTTCAGGCTATGGACCGGCCGGGCAAGGCACTGATCAATACACTGATAGGAGCCATAGTCAAAATCCTGCTGATTCTCCTGCTGGCCTCCCGGCCCGAATACGGAATCCTGGGCGCCATCATCGCCATTATGGTCAACAGCTTACTTGTCACGCTTCTGCACGGCTACAGTGTAGTCAAGCTGACCGCCATGTCCTTGCGCTGGTCGGACCCGCTCAAAATCCTGGCCGCTACGGTCATCATGGCCGCCGGGATGTCGTATGTCTATACATCTGTTCCGATCTCCCCGTCGCAGTGGATACAATTCCTGGCAGCTGCTGCCTGCGGAATGGCCATCTATCTGAGCATCTGCCTGTTATCCGGGTTGATTTCCAGGCGAGATCTGGAGCGCGTCCCCTTTTTCAGACGCTGGCGCAGTTAAGTCAGCTTGTCCTTATTGGGTTTAATTGGGGCAATATAGAGCTCCCCCTTGTGATCAACCGAGCACAGGAAGACATCCCGGAAATCAGAGACACCCTTCTGCCGGATTTGGGTTCTAAGCCAGAACCGGTTCTTGCCGATCATCTCCAGATTGCCGTCCTGCACCTTCCCGTCCATAATCAGCGGAATCGGCAGTCCTTCATAACGGATCTTATGCTTCGGCAGCTTCACGGAAGCAGAGTCGCCGCCGGATAATGCGGAATCATCTGAATCCTGCTGGCTATCGCCGTTCTTCTCCTTCCGCTCTGCACCGGAGCTGCTGTTGCCCGACTGATTGGATGAAGTGACATTCTGGTTCTTCTCAATCACCGTTAACTGCCCGCTTGTCTCCAATATGGCGAACTCCACATCTGCCGGACTGACAATATTCTGCCCGCGCAGCTGCAGCAGCAGATCATCAATATTATACCGCTGCCTGCGCATCTCGCCCCGGTGAATCTTCCCGTCCGAGATCAGGATGCTGGGTCTTCCGTCCACCAGCAGCCGCAGCTTCCGGCTCTTCAGGCTGAGCTGTGCGACGATCACCTGAATCAGCACCAGGGTCGCCATAGGTACGACTCCGTCATAGATGGGGCGTTCGATATCTTCAATTACAAACACAGCGATCTCGGCGATCATAATCGAAATGGTCAGGTCAAATACAGACAGCTTGCCGATCTCCCGTTTGCCCATGATCCGCATGCACAGGAAAATGAAGATATACATCAGCACGGTCAGAAAGATATGGGTCGTAATATGCTGGAACATATTCTCTTCGCTCCCCTTCCGCTTCTCCCCCATAAGGCGGATTAATGTATCCCTATTCTGACCTGACCTCCAAGGGAACATTCGGAAAGCTGCTGCTTAATTACTGGTAAAAGTCATACCGCCCATTCTTGTACTATTGGGGCAAGCCTCCCCATACAATAATTAGTATCCGGTTAACAAACTTTTAGGGGGTTTTACCATGTCTCTGATCAGGCGTCTATTCTCATGGAAAATATCTAGTCCGGTATTATCGGGTTTAATCCGCTCGTTCCTGTGGATGATGCTCGGTGCGTTCATCCTCTCTCTCTTGCTCTGGGGCAGCGGACTGCAGGAACAGGACCTCACTATGTACACCTACATTGTGCACGGCGTGGCTGCCGCATTCGGAGGTTTAACCGCAGGCAGCAGGGCCGTCCGCAAAGGCTGGTACCAGGGCGCACTCACAGGCATGTTATACGGACTGGCTGTGCTGCTAATCGGATTTCTGGCGCTTGACAGTTCTCCGGGGGGAATGGACTTCCTGTGGGTTCTGGCAGCTGCAGGAATCAGCGCACTTGGAGGAATGTTTGGAGTTAATTTACAGAAATCCTAATTAATATAATTTTTCGAAAATTGAAACCTTCCCTTGAAAATATGGTACACTACCTATGTCTGACTTCACATGAGCGATTATCAAGGAGGCTTCGAATGCTTTGCTGTACCAATCCATGAATCTTGTAGTTGTATATACCGTTGCCATTGTTGTGATCCTAATCTGGATCGGCGCACGGCGCAATCCGCTGATGGCCTTAGTTGAAATCGGAAGAGAGCTGCTGCGGTCCTATAAATTCACACTCATTATTGTAGGAATGTTCAGCATTCTTGCCCTGAATAAATATGAGCTGCAGATCGAAGAGAAGATGCGGTTGACCGCAGATTACACAGGTTTTGTATTCGGCCTGGAGGGGCATTTCGTTCGGATAGTTCAAGAGCTGTTCTACGCACCTTGGCTGACCCCGGTTGTTGTCTTCTTCTATATCTTCATGCTGCAAGCCGTGCTGGCGGCCTCACTGGGGATCTATCTGCTGGACAACAATCGTGTGATCCTCTATGCGACCTGCTACACCATTATTTTAACGTATGCCATTGCTATTCCGTTCTATCTGTACTTTCCGGTTAACGAGGTGTGGTCCTATGCGCCCGCTGGGGTACGGTTCATCATGCTCGATGCTTTCCCGAAGTTTGAACAGGAATACCGGCCGCTGTCCGGCCTCAATAACTGCTTCCCGAGCCTGCATACCGCTATCTCCGTCTCTATGGCCCTGCTCGCTTACCGTTCCGGCAACCGCCGCTGGATGGTGATCAGTACAATCTCAGCCGTTATTATCGTTTTTGGAATCTTCTATCTCGGCATTCACTGGCTGACCGACATGATTGGCGGCACCTTGCTGGCTGTGCTGTCCACGGCTATCGCCGTACCGCTTGCCAAGCTTACCCTGCGCAGCGGGGAACAGGGTTTGAGAGTCCGGGGCCGGGTCACCAATTCACGGTAATTGCAATCATTTCTGCATATGAAAAGCATGAAAGCCTTATATATCAAGTGGAAACGGCATTGCCGTCCTTTAGAGGACGGCACACCGTTTCAGCGAGAAATAGAAGGATAATTTATCGTGTGCAACATATAAATTCTTATATTTTAAAAAAATCGGCGTTTTCTCCAAGGAGAAACGCCGATTTTTATGTAATTTGGTGCAGAGACAATTACATCTTGTCTTCTACTTCCACAACCGAGTGACTGATCGAACCACGGTCAAAGGTCAATCGGGTCACATCGTTAACCCGCAGTATAACAATGTCATCCGAAATCTCCATGATCGTTCCGTGCAGACCGCCGATGGTAACTACCTTATCGCCCTTCTTCAGCGATTTGAGCATTCCGTTGCGTGCCTTGGTCTTCTTCTGCTGCGGACGAATCAGCAGGAAGTAGAACACAACAAACATCAGTACAAAAGGACCTACAAGGCCCAGAATGCTGCCTCCGCCGCCTGAACCTGCTGCCATATAAAACTGTGACATATCATTTCCCCCCTTTCAAGAATAAACATGAACACTCCACTCCGTACGATCTAGAAGCCTTTTAGATTATCATATAATCCGTATTGTGCAAAAAACTCATCGCGAAAATCAAGCAGCCGATCTTCCATGATGGCTTCACGCACTTTACGCATCAAATCCAGCAGGAAGTGTAAGTTATGGTACGTTGTCAGCCGCAAGCCGAAGGTTTCGTCGGCCTTAATCAGATGACGCAGATAAGCGCGGGAATAATTCCGGCAAGTGTAGCAGGTACACTCCGGATCAAGCGGCCCGAAATCACGGGCATACTGCGCGTTGCGCACGACGAGTCTTCCCTGACTGGTCATCGTTGTTCCATTACGGGCAATACGGGTAGGCAGAACACAGTCGAACATGTCTATTCCGCGAATTGACCCTTCCAGCAGCGCGTCCGGTGAACCTACGCCCATCAAATAGCGCGGTTTCCCTTGCGGCAGCAGCGGAACCGTGTAATCCAGCACTTCATACATAAGCTGCTTGGACTCTCCGACGCTGAGTCCCCCAATAGCATACCCCGGGAAATCCATGGAAGTCAAATCAGCCGCGCTCTGGCGGCGGAGATCCTCATGCATGCCTCCCTGCACGATGGCGAACAGTCCCTGATCATTCGGACGGGCATGGCTTTTGAGACAACGTTCGGCCCAGCGGGTGGTACGTTCGAGCGATTTCTTCACATACTCATATTCTGCCGGGTAAGGCGGGCATTCATCGAAGGCCATCATAATATCGGAACCGAGGGCATTCTGAATCTCCATAGCCACTTCGGGAGACAGAAACTTCTTGTCCCCGTTCAGATGAGAGCGGAAATGAACCCCTTCTTCGGTGATCTTACGCATGTCGCTCAGGGAGAATACCTGGAAGCCGCCGCTGTCGGTTAAGATCGGGCGGTCCCAGTTCATGAACTTATGCAGGCCGCCCGCTTCGCCAATGATCTCATGACCCGGACGAAGGAACAGATGGTACGTATTGCTCAGAATGATCTGTGCTTCCATCTGCTTAAGCTCCTCAGGACTCATCGTCTTGACAGTAGCCTGGGTACCCACCGGCATGAAGGTCGGTGTGTCAATAACTCCGTGCGGGGTGTGGACTCTTCCGAGCCGTGCTCCGGATTGCTTACAAGTCTTAATGTGTTCGTAAGTGATTGCTGCCATTGGTTTAACCCTTCCTCTTGCTTAATAAATGAACATTGCATCGCCAAAGCTAAAGAACCGGTACTGCTGCTTAATCGCTTCTTCATACGCAGCGAGAATCAGCTCCCGGCCAGCCAAGGCGCTTACCAGCATGACCAAGGTTGACTTGGGCAGATGGAAATTGGTGATCAGTGCATTAACGACAGTGAATTCATAACCCGGATAGATAAAAATATCCGTCCAGCCGCTGCATGCCTCAATCGGCCCCCCTTGGCATTGTCTGCCTACGGTCTCCAGGGTCCGGCAGGAGGTTGTGCCTACAGCAATTATTCTTCCGCCTCTTGCTCGGGCTTCATTGAGCACATCAGCTGCTGCCTGGGACAGCTCGAAATACTCGGCATGCATGACATGCTCTTCCACCGTCTCGACAGACATTGGACGGAAGGTCCCCAGACCGACATGAAGTGTGATATAGGCGATATTCACACCAATGGCTGCAATCTGCTCCAGCAGCTCTGTGGTGAAATGCAGTCCGGCTGTCGGCGCTGCCGCCGAGCCTTCATGACGGGCATACACGGTCTGATACCGCTCACGGTCATCCAGGGTTTCCTTGATATAAGGAGGGAGCGGCATGGAGCCGAGCCTGTCCAGAATCTCCTGGAAAATCCCCTGATAGATGAAGCGGAGTGTCCGCCCGCCCATATCTGCCTCATCTTCAATCACGGCACGGAGCTCTTCGCTGAAGACAATGACCGCTCCGGTCTTCAGCTTCTTGCCGGGCTTCACCAGTGCCTCCCAGCGGTCCCCCTCCAGATTCTTAAGCAGCAGGACCTCCGCCTTGGCTCCGGTATCTTCCTTGACTCCGAACAGTCTGGCCGGAATAACCCGTGTATCATTAAGTACAAGTGTATCTCCCGGGCGGAACTGCCCCAGTATATCCTTGAAATGACCGTGGTCCAGTTGGCCGTTCTCCTTGTCTACCAGCAGCAGTCTGGATGAACTGCGGTCGGCAAGCGGAGTCTGGGCAATCAGCTCCTCGGGCAAATTGAAATCATAAAGTTCAACATTCATAATAGGATCTTCATTCCTTAATTCTTGATTATAGTAACGTTATTAAAATAGTGTTGCAATATTTGCTTATAATCATACCCTTTGTCGGCCATTCCCTTCACGCCCCATTGGGACATGCCGAGTCCGTGCCCGTAACCCCAGCCGATGAAATAGAAGCCCGTACTGCCGGTCACGACTCTGGAGGTCTGATCCGCGCCCATCACAACCGTTCCGCTGCCGCTGGACGTCACTTGGCCCGAAGCAGACAGCACTCCCGCTGAGCTTGAGCTGCCGATAGCAGCTGTAGAGCCGTCAGCGCCTAATACAGTATAACTTCCGGCAGGTACAATATCAAACAAGGTGCTGGGCAATCCCCCGAAGGAGGAACGGAAGAGATCCGGGTACTTCACCTGCAGGATCTGGCCGTTCGCCTTGACCTCCACCGCTCTTCCCGATGGTCCTCGCCGGGTAACCTCCAGAGTGGTTATAGAAGAAGGCAGAGTGCCGCTGGTCTTGCCGGCCAGGCTCTTCAGCAGCTCTGCCGAAGAATACGGACCCTTGATCCAGCTGTAGCTGCCGGATTCATAGACCTGATTCAGCACTACGGCGTTCTGGCCGGGATTCAGCTTGCCAGCGGGAGCAGCACTGCTGTCAACGACAGGCAGCGGCCGGATATTCACATCCTTGGTAGTAGCTGTGGCAATCGGGAGCCCTGCTGCTGTTTTGCTGCCTGTTAATTTGATATTATCTTCCCGGGCATAGCCGGCAACGCCGCTGTCCAGCAGTACATAATACCACTTCTTGGCCGAACCCACCGCAGCCACATCCTCTGCGCTGGCTACACTGGTATAGTTGCCGCCGCTGTTCCATACTTCCGTCGGGTCAGCCGTAACGCCGCCGCTGTTCGAGGAGAATACCGCCTCTACGACCTTTCCGCCGCTCTGCAGCAATTCACCTGCCGTTGCATCGACCGCCTTGATGATTGTGGGTGCTTCTGCACCGATTCCGTTATAGACCTGGCTGAGCGTCGTATCCACCACATTAGCAACATCGAAGCGGTTCCCCTGGGACAGCGCATAGCTGCGCGCCGCCACAGCCTGGGCCTTCAGCGCCTCTTCCGGCCAGCCGGAGGATACCTCTCCCCCCACTACCGCATACAGATATTGCTCCAGCGGAACTACGTTAATGACAGATAATGAACCATTCAGATTGCCAAGCTCCACATCGCCGCGGTAGATCCGCTTAGATCTCTCGGTAAGCATGATTCCTTTCTCATTGCCCGACAAGATGAACTTCGCGTCACTTCCGGATAACAGATAATGAAAGGCCTGGACTTCACTGCTGAAATCAAGCCCTGCGTCCATGCGGATAATTAATCCGGGTGCGCCAGGAGCCACAGGCGTCAGGGCAAGCTGAGGAAGCAGCGTTGCTGCCGAAGCAGAGACCGCCGCAAGCTCGCTGTCACTTGACGCCTCGCCTACCCATACCTCGGTACGCGCACTGCCGCCCTCACCGGATACGAATACCGGCCAGGCATCTAAGCCGGCAGTGGTCAGGCTGCTGACTACTGCCTGGGCCTCCTCCAGTGTAGCATAGGAGCCTGCAGACAGATGCTTGGTTCCGGCCACTACAGGAGTCTGCCCTTCGGGAATCGCCAGACCGGCTTTGAGGACTGCGTTCAGCCCGTTATTGGCTGCACTCTCACTGGCATAGCCTCCGGTATATAGCTGATATACCTTGGCGCCTCCTCTGGCAGCCATGAAGATCTGCGGCTTATTGGAAGAAGACTGGAGCTTCTTCGCCGCATCCGCAGCAGTCTGCCAGCTTGGTGTCTCCAATACCTTCACCCGGAACCCGTCCAGACTGACACGGACTTTGTTCTGGGCCGGAACCGACAATAATGGGCTGCCGCCGGCTGCCGGAAGCAGGCTGAAGCTCTGCTCGGATTGCAGGGTTACCAGCGGTACAGTAGATTTATATTTGCTGCCAATATCGGCATACAGTGCAACCCGGATCGACCCGCCGGAATCGGCGCGGGCGTGATCTGCCGGAATGAGCAGACTGCCTGCTGCAAGCAATGCAGCCAGCGCCCCCCGGCCCAGCAGCCCGATTCCTGTTGTTGTCCACTTCGCAAGTTTCATTGTAGGCCTCCTATAAATATTAATGATATAAACACGCACTTAGATGTTGTACTATGGACAGGATTCTCAGCAATCAGTTCTGTTGCGGAGGAAGAGGAAGGCCAAGATGGTGGTACGCCGCAGGCGTAACAATGCGCCCGCGCGGCGTACGCTGCAGGAAACCAATCTGCAGCAGATAGGGCTCATATACATCCTCAATGGTCTGGCTCTCTTCGCCTATTGTAGCGGCGATAGTATCCAGCCCGACAGGCCCGCCCCGAAAAGAGCTGATCATGGATTGCAGCATCTTATGGTCGATGTTGTCCAGTCCCCGGGGGTCCACCTGCAGCATCTTCAGCGATTCGGCTGCAATCTCCGGAGTGATGATTCCGTCGCCACGGACCTGGGCGTAATCGCGTACCCGCTTCAGAAGACGGTTGGCAATCCGGGGTGTCCCCCGGGCCCGCAGGGCAATCTCTTCCGCAGCATCGCCCAGAATCTCGATGCCCAGCAATTCGGCGTTGCGGGCCACGATGAAGCTCAGTTCATCGATGGTGTAGTACTCCAGCCGGCTGACCACTCCGAAGCGGTCACGCAGCGGAGCAGACAGCAGTCCCGCGCGTGTCGTTGCCCCAATTAGTGTGAAGGGCGGCAGGTCGAGCCGAACCGACCGTGCGCTCGGCCCCTTGCCGATCATAATATCCAGCGCGAAATCCTCCATCGCCGGATACATGACCTCCTCCACCGTCCGGTGCAGACGGTGAATCTCGTCAATGAACAGCACATCACCTTCCTGAAGGTTGGTCAGCAGCGCTGCCAGATCACCGGGCCGCTCAATCGCCGGGCCGGAGGTGGTCCGCAGATTAACGCCCAGCTCATTGGCGATAATATTGGCCAGCGTCGTCTTACCGAGACCCGGAGGCCCGTACAGCAGCACATGATCCAGTGCTTCACTGCGCATCTTGGCCGCTTCAATATATATTTTCAGGTTCTCTTTCACCTGGTTCTGGCCGATATATTCACCCAGATAACGGGGGCGCAGACTTAATTCCACCGCCTGCTCGTCCATCATCAGATTAGCCGATATAATCCGGTCATCCATTCTTCCTCACTCCGTTCTTCAGGGACCTATTTGGCGGTATACAGCAGCCCCAGCGCCTTCTTCATCAGCACATCCACCGGTCCGGTATCCGTGCCTTCCTGCTTCATCTTCAAGTACACCCGGTCCAGCTCGGCATCGGTGTAACCAAGCGCCTTCAGGGCGTCCCTGGCTTCTTCCCACGGAAGTGCCTCCGCCTTGCTCTGCGCTTCAGCCGCTACTGCGAACAATCCCGTCTGCAGTGCTGCTCCGCCGAAGCCGTCCAGCTTGTCCTTCAGATCCAGAATCATCCGCTGCGCCGTCTTCTTGCCGATGCCCGGCAGCTTCGTCAGGAAGGTGATATTCTCCTGATAGATGGCCGCGATCAGCTGGTCCGGCGTTCCGCCGGTCAGAATGCCAAGCGCAACACGCGGGCCGATGCCCGATACCTCAATCAGCTTGCGGAACAGCCGCTGCTCCTCGCGTGAAGGGAATCCGAACAGAAGCGTCGCATCCTCGCGGGTCTGATAATGAATGAACACAGTCACCGGACCCTCAGTCTTGGCAAAAGCATACGGGTTCGGGCAGAATACCCGGTACCCCACGCCCTGCACATCCAGCACAACATATTCCGGCTCCAAATGTGCAACCGGCCCTCTAAGAAAATCTATCATTTTCGCAATACCTCATTTAATTTGGAATTAAGACTCACGGAATGGGCATGGCATACCGCCACCGCCAGCGCATCCGCCACATCATCGGGCTTCGGCACAACTGACAGCTTAAGGAGCAGCTTGACCATCTCCTGCACCTGCTTCTTCTCAGCCTTGCCGTAACCGACTACGGCCTGCTTCACCATCATTGGAGTGTATTCTGCAACCGGAAGTCCGCGCTGCACGGCCGCCAGAATCAGCACCCCGCGCGCCTGCGCCACCGGCAGGGCCGTGGTCACATTGCGGCTGAAGAACAGCTTCTCTACCGCTACCGCATCCGGCTTATATTTATCAATCAGCTGCACCATGCCTTCATAGACATGCAGCAGACGCTCTTCTTCCGGGGTATGTGCCTCGGTCTGGATGCAGCCGTATTGGACCGGTGTTAATTTGTTGCCAACCTTATCTACGAAGCCAAAGCCGACAATCGCCAGCCCCGGATCAATCCCCAAAATGCGCAAGATCCTTCTCTCTCCTCTATGCCCGGGCGGATACTTTCAGATAGATGCCAAACCAGAATAACCCTGCGGGGCAAGCCCCAGACATCCATCCCTCCGGCCCTAAAGCGAACATATGTATTCCTTCCACCCATTATAGCAAAAAAAATTCCCCGGGAGACAAAAAGTTTGTCCCCGGGGAAATGAACCATGCATAACACAACAAAGACCCGCAGGCACCTGTGCGCCCGCGAGTCTTCATGCTAATAATTCTATAGTCTCTCCCTCACTCCGCATGCATCACCTGTTCCGAGGAATCACGCGCATAGTCGCTGAAGGTGGAGAGTACGCTGTTGTACTCCTCCAGATCCTGCACCCGGATGCCCTGATGAAGCTGCTCCCAGATGCCTTTGGGCAAAGAGGATTTGATCGAGCCCATGTCCATCTGGAAAAAGGTCTTCATGACCCGCTCCGCCTCGGGCGGTCCTTGGAACAAGGTCAGGTTGCCCTGCTCGTCCACTCCGAAGTAGGCTTCTTTTTTGGTCAGCGGAGACAGGTCGTTGACCCGCTGTTCCAGCCACAGATCCCCTTCCCGGCTGAACCAGCCGCTCCAGCCCGCATGCCGGACAATCAGCTCGCTTAGCTGGGCCGGAGTCTGCTTGCCGGGCAAAGTCTGCACCTCTTCACCGGCTACATAGAGCGTCTTGAGATGCACCGTTCTGCTAATAGCTTCCTTACCCACAGCCTTCAGCAGCTCTTGACTGTTCATCACGGCGGCATCATCGTCTGTATGTTTATATACGGCGGCTACAGCCGGTAAGCTGCTACCGGGTTCCAGATTCTTCCTTGCGCTGCCGCTCAGGAATGACGAAGATTTAAGCAGCGTGCTAATCTCTTCCGGAACCTGCATGCCACGCCAGGCGAGCAACGTCAGCACGAGGCACGCCGCACCTACCCAAGGAGCCTTTTTCCAGCGTCTCCACCGCCGCCACAGTTGTTTTTTCAGGCGAATAGCATTCACGTTAATCCCTTCATTCTGGTTTTTTCCTATTGTGACCTGTGAAGGGATCATTTATGCGTAAATGCTTGAAATTCATCCCAGCCCGAATTCAATCCGTGCGCTGCGGATTCTCAATCGCCCCAAGGAACAGCGTGGCTCCGGTCTGCGTGTCCCGGATCATGAACAGGAACGGCCGGTTGACGTTCATTTCAAAGGGCTTATCTGCAGGGGGCGCTGCTCCGGCACGCATATCAATTACAGTGGAAGCCGCCGCCTCCGTTCCCCGTTCGTTCACATCGATATAGGTTTTGTGGATGACCTGTTCAAAATAGATCGGGCTGTCCAAATCCGACATAAGAGAAAAATCACCCTGGCTCGGGTCAAAGGCCAGCTTTACACCCAGCGCCTGCAGCGCCTTGGAGAGCTCTGTCCCATAGCTGGCTGTAAACCTAGGCAGCAGCAGCGTCCCCAGGGTACTGGTGTAATCCTCATCTAGCGGCAGAGTCCCCTGCTCCAGTTGACCCACAAGCTCCGCGAGAGAAGATTGCTCACCCGGAAGGACCACTACCATCTCCATCTGTCCCTCTCCGTAGGGAAGTTTAACCGCCTGCCAATCCTTATGAGCTGCATACGAGAACATTCCGCCCCGCTTCATCATCATGACCTGCACTGCCGGTCCGTCCGGAGGATAAAAGTCCGCCTGCTTCGTAGCCGCCTGTTCCTCGAACACATCCGTCCAGCCGCCTTTGAAATACAGAGCATTGACCAAGACGGCCACAGCCTGCGGTCCCGGGGGCTTCGTGAGCATCTCTTGAATCTTGTCCCCCGTATGGTCCGCCACCCAACCGTTAATCTCCTTCACAGACTTCTCTGCTGCCAGGTCCGTAGTCTCAATCTGCGCACTATAGAAGTCCTCACCGGTCTTGAGATAGTCCCTGCGCAGCGGCAGGCCCTTCATACCCCAGACTGAATTCGCAATCTTCAGCTCCACGCCCGGTCCTCCATGATTCAAGAGCTTCATTAATGACTGATGGCCGGTATTCAGCTTCTGCCGTTCGTCCGGCGCATAGCCGAGCAGCTTCCCCAGCTCCTCTGCCGTCTCTCCGGCACTGCCGTTATAGGCCAGGGCCAGAGCGGCAGCGACACTGTACGGGGATATCGTCAGGTTCCCGCCCCCCTGCTTCCATAACTGGCCGAACAGCTTCACGCCCAGCCGATTGCTGCTGTCAGCCAGACCCGAATCGAGACCTGCTGCGGCAGCCTGTCTCTCCGCGTAATTCATGCCCGGACCCCCTTCACTGCAGCCGCCCAAGAACAGCACGGTTAGTATAAGTGCGGATAATCTTTTGCCCATGCCCATGTCAATCCCCTCCCTGAATTCATCCGTAACCTCTCTACCAAATGACGTCTCGGATTGGGAAAAGTTGCAAATTCATAGCGGCAGGCCTACTAAATTGCTATTCATTATATTGAAGGCTTATCTTTCTATGCCATCATTTGCTATACTCTATATTAACGAAAAAAGTTAAAAACTAAAACAAAGGGGATATCCTTGATGATTATTCAGCCAAAAACACGCGGCTTTATCTGCACAACAGCTCACCCGGAGGGATGTGCCGGACAAATACAGGAACAAATCGACTATGTACGGTCCCAAAAGAAGCTTACCGGCCCGGTGAACGTGCTGGTCATCGGCGCTTCCACAGGTTATGGACTGGCTTCGCGGATTGCCGCTGCCTTTGGCGCAGGCGCGAATACCATCGGCGTCTTCTTCGACAAGGCTGCTGAAGGCACCCGCACCGCCTCCGCAGGCTGGTACAATTCTGCTGCCTTTGAACGTGAAGCGGCCAAGCAGGGGCTGAAATCCTTCAGCATCGTCGGCGATGCCTTCTCGGACGCCATCAAGTCCACAACGATCGAGCTGATCAAGGCCGAATTCGGCACCGTAGATCTGGTCGTATACAGCGTGGCCTCCCCGCGCCGCACTCATCCGGTAACCGGTGAGGTGTTCTCCTCGGTGATTAAGCCGGTAGGCGAAGCCTACTCGAACAAGACGATGAACTTCCACACCGGAGAAGTCTCCACCGTTACTATTGAACCGGCTACAGAGGATGAAGTCCGCCAGACCATCGCCGTGATGGGCGGGGAAGACTGGGGCATGTGGATCAGCCAGATGCAGGAGGCTGGTGTGCTTGCAGACGGAGCAACTACCGTAGCGTACTCTTATATCGGACCCAAGATTACGCATCCTATCTACAAGGATGGAACGATCGGCCAGGCGAAGAACCATCTGGAGCAGACCGCTATTGCTTTGAATGATCAGCTCTCTGCCACAGGCGGCCGGGCCTTCGTCTCCGTGAATAAGGCACTGGTTACCCAGTCCAGCTCGGCCATCCCGGTGGTGCCGCTGTATATCTCCGCCCTGTACAAGGTCATGAAGGAGAAGGAGCTGCACGAGAACTGCATCCAGCAGATGTACCGCCTGTTCGCAGACCATCTGTATAACGGCGGTGAAGCGGCTGCAGACGGCAGCCACCTGATCCGCATTGACGACTGGGAGATGCGCGAGGATGTGCAGATCGAGGTCATGAGACGCTGGAATGAGCTGGAGACGGATAATGTGCCTGAGCTGGCGGATCTGGCAGGCTATCAGGACGACTTCTTCCATCTGTTCGGCTTCCGTACCGAAGGCGTAGACTATGACGCCGAGACAGACCCTGCCGTAGATATTCCTAGTATGGTGTAAAAGCTTGACTTTTGCTGTCCGCACAAGTGGAAACGGCTTTGCCGTCCTTTTAAAGGGCGGCATTCGTTTCAGCGAGAAATAGAAGGATAATTTATCATGTGCAACATATAAATTCTTATATTTGCGCAAAGAAGCCGTTCCCTTCCGGGAGCGGCTTCCTTTGCGTTCTATCCAGCCTTTAGCGCGGCCTGCGCCACGAATCGTCACAGCCCCGCCAGCCTATTCGTCCCGGAGCCGCTTCTGGTACAACACCACAGACACAAGGGTCAGCACGGCTGTCCAGGCCGCAATGATTAGAAGAGGCGACCACACTTCTGCCGCCGAATAACCGGCAGGGCTCAGGTTCAGCAAATGCACCAGCTGGCTGCTTGGCATGTAATCCAGCACCCCGAACACCGGATAATCCTTCGCCAGTACGGCACCCCAAGGTGCGCCCATGAAGATGAAGGCTACCGGGATGATCGATAAGGACGCATCCAGTAAGGTTTTGGAATAGAGACCGCAGATCGTCCCGGCTGCCGTGTAGAGAACAATGGAAAGCACGATCGCGGCTACGAATGCCCCTACATTCGCCGGCTCATAGCCAAACAACAAGGTAGAGATGGTGAGAACCACCGTAGACATGACAAAGACCAGACTGCTTTTCCCCATCAGCACATCCATTGTTGTAGCCGGTGTCAGCATGAGTGTACGCAGCGTGTTGCGCTCCTTCTCTTCCGCAATCAGGCAGGCTTGGGCGAAGCAGGTCAACAGAACAAACGAGCTGTTGAACAGAAATCCGGCCGCTCCCGGCAAGGATGCTCCTGCGCTTTTGAACAGCACCGCAAACAGAATTGGAAACAGCAGCATAATGGACAGCGCATAATTGCGCGAGAATTCCTTATAATCCTTCACAAAGATCGCGCTGGCCCGCTTATAGGAGATGTTCATAGCAACTCACTTCCTGTCATTTTGATAAAAATATCACCCAGGCTCGGTTCCTTCGTCTCTACCCGCTCAATGAGTCCCCGCTTCATCCAATCCGCGATCCGGTCCGCCGTGTCCCCGTCCACCGGAAGCTCATAAACCTCTCCGCTGGTCAGCTCTACCCGGATCAGGTTCTCACGGTGCTGCCGCTTCAGCTCCTGCGGAGAACCGATGGTCTGAATGCGTCCCTGATAGAGAATCGCTACACGGTTACAGAGCAGCTCCGCCTCCGCCATATCATGCGTGGTGATGAAGATGGTGGTGCCCTTCTCATTCAGATAACGTAAGCCTTTATAGATATGCGCTGAATTCACCGGGTCCAGTGCCGAGGTCGGCTCATCCAGGAACAACAGCTCCGGCTCATGGATAATGGCGCAGGCCAGCATCACCCGCTGACGCATCCCTTTGGACAGCGTGTTTGTTTTCTTGCGGCGCTCACTGCTTAAATTAACGAACTGCAGCACCTGATCCACCGCAGAGCGGGGAAGACCGTACAGCTTCCGGTACAACTCCAGATTCTCCTCTATGGACAACCGCTCGTACAGGCCGCTGTTATCAGTCAGAATGCCAAAACGCATCTTCTGGGCCGACTGCTGCATCGCCTCCGCCGGCTGATCGAATACTTTGGCCGCTCCGTCTGTAGGCTTCAGCTGTGCAGTCAGAATCTTAATCAAGGTGGTTTTGCCTGCACCGCTCGGACCGAGGAACCCGAAAATCTCCCCTTTTGGAATACTGAAGGACACCTCTGTCAGCGCATCTCTCGCCCCGAAGGTCTTGCGGACCTGCTCTACCTGAATAACCGCCATCTCACCACATCCTTATGTTGTTGATGACTTAACGTTATCCAGAATTCAGCCTTTCAGCCACCAAAACCGGGTGAATTGTACCCATTCCGGCCTGAACGGTACCTTTTACAGCTTAAGCAGCGCCTTAAGTTCCTGCAATTTGGAGCGGGATAACGGAACCACGGCCTCCTTGCCGGTGTTCAGCCGCAGACTGTAGCTGTTCTTCGTCCAGGTAATGATCTCGCGTACCTTTTGCAGATTGACAATGTAGGACCGGTGGCACCGGAAGAAGCCGAAATTCAGCAGCCGCGCTTCAAGCTGGGTCAAGGTCAGGGCACAGTCATAATGCTCACCGCCGACATGCACCAGGATAGAGCCTTCTACACTTTCAATAAAATCAATCTCGGGCGGATCAAATAAAATCACCTTATCCTCCCGTTTGGTCGAGACCTTCTGCAAGGTGATGTTGGCCTCATCCTGCTTCACTGCCTCCTGCTTCTCCTCTTCCGAATCGCGGATATCCAGCTGATGAAGCCCGGACCCGCTCAGCCGGTAGATGACATCACAGGAGATCAGCGCATCCTCCAGATTCGAGGTCAGAATGAGTATCCTTTTCTGCTGCGACAGGTCATCCAGTATCCGCTTCAGCTGGCGGCGGTCCTGCTCCTCCAGATAGAAATACGGCTCCTCCAATACGAGCGTGGACTGATGGGCGAAAAAAGCCCGTAACAGGGTAACATACACCCTTTTCGAAGAGCTGAGATTCATCAATCTGACCTTACGTTCCTCCTTCAGCGCAAAATAATCAGCCAACACAGCCGCTCGCTCCTCCCGTCCCGACATCCGGGTCAGAAACGAGATTAGCTCCTCTACCGTCAAGCGCATATATTCGTTCTGCCCGGCCCACGACAAATAATTGCCGGATTCCCGGGACAATTGCTCCATTAATAACTGCTTACGCCTCAAATCCGTGATAATACCAACCGAAGGGTTCGCAGACAGATCGAGTTCGAGCTTCGGCATAATTAATTCTCCGTCTTCATATATAGGTTGAAATTGCATATCTTCCTCCCGCTCCAGGCTCTCTAGGATATATAATGCAATTATAGAGTTATGCCATGTATTTGTCAGGTACGGCCACTATTAATGCACAGGAAGGCGGATTTCTGCGATGGGACTGCATGCTCAAGGATTTATCATATCTTTACTTGTATTACTGCCGAATCTCATATTCATATTCTTCCCGCCCCGGAGTGCTCCTGGCTCCCTGGACTCCGTCCCTCTGGTCTTCACGCTCCTGGAGCGGGCAGGCCAGATCACCTGCTTCATGATGCCCATTCTTTTCGGCCGAATGATTTCTGCCCAGCCCCTGGGAGCATCCGCTATACTGATGGCACTCTGCCTGCTGGTTTACTACGGCTGCTGGGTGCGCTATTACCGGAGCGGGAGAGCTTTTGCGGTGCTGTTCAAGCCCTGGCTGGGCATCCCCGTTCCTATGGCCGTCTTCCCGGCCCTCTATTTCCTGCTGCTTGGCGTATGGCTCCAGTCCTGGCTGTTCGTTGTTCCGGCCTGTCTGTTCGCCGCCGGTCATTTAGTCAACAGCTGGAGCGTCTACGGGCAGGTCCGTTCATAGCAGATCCGCAATATAACTATAGTTTTGCGCAACAAACCTACAGCTTGACCGGCTTATAATATGGTTAAGCACACTATAGCGATATTATGGAGGTTATGGCGGGTATGATGAACTGGGAGCAGGCGATTGAGCAGACGCTTACGACTACGCGGCTTAATGTGAAGCGATTTGGGAAGAGGTTTCCAATCGTAAGTATGGGGGACAGCAAATATCATCTGACCGACCACACCAACTGGACGGAGGGCTTCTGGCCCGGCATTCTATGGCTAAGCTATGAGTACAGCCAGGACCCGGAGATTCACGCTGCCGCTATCCAGGCGACAGATTCCTTCCGCCAGCGCATACTGGACGGGCAGGCGCTGGATCACCACGATATCGGCTTCCTGTACTCGCTGTCGGCCAAGGCCCGCTGGATTGCAGACAAGGATGAAGACTCGCGTCTGCTCGCACTTCAGGCAGCGGACCACCTAATGAAGCGCTGGCGCTCCGGTCCGCAGCTCTTTCAGGCTTGGGGAGCCGAGGGCGATGAAGACAACGGCGGACGGATCATCATCGACTGCCTGATGAATCTTCCGCTCCTCTGCTGGGCCAGCGAACAGACCGGCGACCCGGTCTATGCCAGGGCTGCCCGTATCCACGCCGAGACAAGCCGCCGCTTCCTGGTGAGGGGCGACGACTCCTCTTACCATACCTTTTATTTCGACCAGCAGACGGGGGATGCCCTGCGCGGAGGTACGGCACAAGGGTACCAGGACGGCTCCACCTGGACAAGGGGACAGGCCTGGGGCGTCTATGGCTTTGCTCTGGCCTACCGCAGCTTCCAGGAGCCTCATTACCTCGAAGTCTCCAAAAGAATGGCCCGCTACTTCGTGGAGCATCTCCCCGCCGACCATGTCGCCTATTGGGATTTCGATGCCCCGCAAGAGGATGGCACCCCGCGCGACAGCTCCGCTTCCGCCATCACTGTATGCGGTCTCTTGGAGCTGCTGGAGCATCTGCCGGAGAATGATCCGGACCGGGAGTATTTCAATGACGCCGTGAACAAGTCTATGGATTCGCTGATCAATCACTACTTCACCGCAGGCCATCCATCTGAGGAGGGGTTTCTGCGCCACGGCTCCTATTCCGTCAGAGGCAACGCCTCCCCGGATGACTTCATGATCTGGGGCGATTACTTCTTCCTGGAGGCGCTGCTGCGTCTTGCGCGGGGGGTTCCGGGGTATTGGTATGAGCGGGGGGACAGAGTACTATCTAGATTTTAAGGGGACGAATTAAGAACAAAATCATCCTGCGGCATCCCCATTGTGATCGGTTTTTCGACCATATTCGGCTGTTCGGTGAAATCAGCGAAGTCATTCCTATTACTGATCCAGAATATAGTCATCCTGCCGATGCTCCAAGACACTTACCCCCAACTTTATGCACAACTTATCCATATGGGACGCAAATCACAATTTCCTAATCAAGAACAAAATCACCCTGCGGGTGAACGATGCTAATGCCTTTCTCACCGGCCGCTTTTAAGGAGCAGTAATGTTGCACTTTTGGCAGGATTTCTCTATACCTTTTACGGGTTGAAGTACATTGTTGCATTATTTGCACAAATTTCGGTGTTTAGAGCAAGTTAGCGCTGAATTTGTTGCAGTTCGTGCAGGATTTCAGCATTGACTGCTTCTTTGGGGCAGTATTATTGCATTTTTGGCAGGATTCTTCTTCAAATTGAACCGTTCGTAAGCTCTTCGATATCGCCAATTAGCGGAAATAAAGTGGAGATTAAGTTAAAAGTTGTCTAGTGAACTTAGATAGCGTATAGTATATTCCCATGTTGGAAGGGAGAGATTACTATGCTGAACAGGATTAAATCATTTCAAGGCTCCAGGCATTTCCGTCTGCAATATGTTGCAGATAGCACCGTTGCAGCGGTTGCGGTTCCAGGCACAGGCTCACTCGCAAACGCGGCCATTATTGATCTGGGGGGACTCACTCTGGTGGTGGATACATTCGCTACGCTGGAGGCGGCTCAGGATTTGAAGGCTGCTGCTGAGCATCTCACAGGGAACCCTGTATCCTATGTAATCAACACACACTGGCACAGCGATCATACCACTGGCAATCAGGTGTTTGTGCCTGACGCCCAGCTGATTTCCACATCGGGGACCCATGAGATCATGAATACGTTCGCCAGAGACCGGGTAACCCAATACCAGAACAACAGAGAGAAGATGCTAGAGGCGATCGAAGAAGCAGAATTGCAAAGTCAGCAGGAGACGGATACTAAGCTGCAGCAGGAAATGGCCTGGGAGAATGCAACGGACCGTGAATTTGTAAATATGCTGCCGCAGCTGGTGCATACGGTGCCGACGATAACTTTTGACCGGCAAATGACCATTCACGGCAGCAACCGCAGCGCGCAGCTCATTACATATGGCGGAGGACACACACAAAGTGATGCCATTGTGTACCTCCCGGAAGATAAAATTGTCATCATCGGGGACCTCGTGCTCTCGAACCACCATCCGGTTCTGGCCAATGCTAACCCTCAGGAGTGGCTGCATATTCTGGAGCAGATTGAGCGGTTGGATGTGGAGACGATTATACCGGGGCATGGTGAGGTCTGCTCCCTGCAACAGCTTCATGAGGTGAAGGGATACATAAGCAGAATGATCGCCATCGTGACCGAAGCCGTTCAGAATCAGCAGAGTATTGAAGAGATTGAAATACCCGAAGAATACCGGGCTTGGTACTTCACAACCTATTTCAAGACAAATTTGAATAAGCTGTATGACCTGATTACTGCATCAGGGGAGTAACAGAGAGTATTCGATGTACATCTTATAACCAGACGAGGCAAGAAAAGAGAGCATATCTCTTCTTTTCTTGCTTTTCTCTATGCAAGCTGTGCCTTCCTAAGTACAAAACATAGCGTGTCTGCTCCCCCCGTATACGGACTCCCGCAACTATCATTGTAAACACTGTCCAGTTGAAATCCCCAAAGCAACACTTCATCCGCAAGGGTCTCCTGTGTAAACACCGTGTTCCAGATCAAATATTGATGAAGCTCATGATCGGTAAGTATGACGGTCTGACGGGCCTCCACGGTATGCCCCTCGAAGAAATAAGACGCTTCGAGACATACATGCGGTTCAGCATTCCAAAAACCTCCGTCTGGATACACCCTCCACGAGGTACTGTCCTGCTTACTCCAATTCGTCTTCTGCGTGAACACATCGAAGATAAACAGACCGCCTGGCTTTAAGGCACGGTATACCTTAGACAGCAGGGTTTTTCGCTCACTTAGTGTAAGCGCACCGTAATCACAATAAATCAAGGTGATGCTATCGAACGCTTCGGTATAATTCAGCTCCAAATAATTCTGATAGATATACCGGCTCCGCGTATCATGCTCTTGGGCATAGGCGATTGAACGTCTTGAGAAATCAAGTCCCGTTACATTATACCCCTGTTCAGAGAGACGCTTGGTATAGAGTCCCGGTCCACAGCCAAGGTCAAGAATACGGCTCCCCGGCGGGATCAGACGGCTAAGCCACTTCACTGAACAGTCAATATCGCTGTGCCTGCGGCTCGCCGCTTCCCAGTCCGGATTCAGATGAGCTTCCAACATTTGCTTCGAGATATGCCCGTCATTCCAAAAGGGTTCAACGCTTCGTTGCCAGAGTGCAGGTTGTCTAGCAAGTGAAAACAGGTGATTAATCATATGGTTTCCTTTCATAAAATAGCTTTCGGGCCGTTATACTCTCATTAACTCCCCGTACCTATATGGTATGCGATCCTCTATGTCTGTCTCCAGGCACAGAATGATTAAAATAAAAGTTGCTGTTGGGGTGGTGAACCTGTCATAAGTAGCGGCAAGTTTAAAAACAAATCATTTAATAGTTTTCATCAATTGGTATAATATAGTGAAGAGACTAACAAAGATAATATGATTTAAATTGACTGGGGGCATACTATGTACATATTTCCACCAAGAATAGATAATGATGCATTTGAACTAGAGGATTTTAACTCAATAGTCTTACTCGGAGCGAATGGATCAGGTAAAACTCGGTTTAGTGTTTGGATTGAAAATAATTGGGAAAACGTGCATAGAATATCTGCTCAGAAATCATTAAATATACCTCGTGAAGTAAGTACTAAATCTAAAGGGGTAGCATTAGAAGAGTTTTATTACGGCAATACCAATGAAAACAAAGATTGGTTAAAGAGGGACGGAAAACAACAGGTAAGGTGGGGCGGTAATCCAAATAACTTTCTTTTAAATGATTACCTACACCTTCTGACCTTATTGCATACTGAAGAATATGAAGCCTCAGTTGCATTTAAAGACAGTTACCAAGAGGGAAAATCTATAGTAAAACCAACCACAAAGCTTGATATAGTACAAAATATTTGGGAGGAAATCTTCCCTCACAGAAAGCTAGTAAAACTTGCAGGTAGAATTGACACCTATCCAACTGATAGTCCAGATAATAAATATAACTCTTCAGAAATGAGTGATGGAGAAAGACTAGTCTTCTATTTTATTGGTGTAGTTGTTTGCGCTCCAGATAGCGCCATAATTATTATCGATGAACCAGAAAACCATCTCCATAAATCGATAATAAAAAATCTATGGGATAAAATAGAATCAATTAGAAAAGACTGCAAGTTCATTTATCTAACCCATGAAATTGATTTTGCAGTTTCAAGAAATAATTCTAATTTAATATGGATCAAATTTTATGAAGGTTCAGATAGATGGAGTTACGAACAAATGACAGACAATGATAATCTTCCAAGTGATGTTTATTTTGAAATACTGGGGAGTAGGAAATCAGTACTTTTTATTGAAGGGGAAAAATCAAGTCATGATTACTATGTATATATGCAGATTTACCCTGAATACAATGTGGTTCCGTTAGGTAGCTGTGAAAAAGTAATAGAAGCTACAAAAGCCTTTAATTCTTTAATACATCTGCACCACTTATCCGCCAAAGGAATTATCGATAGGGATAGAAAGACAGATAATGAACTTAACGCCTATAAAGATAATTTCGTATATACTCCGAATGTTGCAGAAATAGAGAATATCTTCTTAATAGAAGATGTAGTTAGAACTGTTGCTATGATTTTGCGGAAAAACCCCGAAGAAGTTTTTGATGAAACAAAAAAAAGGGTTATTGAACTCTTTAAAAGCAATATTCATGATCAAGCGTATCAACATGCAATTTATCAAATTAAGACTAGAACTAACCATTTAATAAATATAAAGTATGATGACTTCCAAAATTTCCAGGATAACTTCATTGAAATTTTTAATAATAATAATAATGAGGAAATATTTAGTTATATATTAAAAAGGTTTGAAGGCTATATTAAACTAAATGATTATTCAAGTATATTGAAAGTGTTTAATCATAAAGGGATAATTGCACATTCAAGAGTTGGTGAAAATTGCGGATTACTGAGTAGGCAGTATATACCATTTGTAAAAAGAATTTTGAAAGAAAAAGATGAGGTTGGAGAAACACTGGTTTCAATAATGAAAAAATATATACCTATTTAGTTGCTTACTTAAGTCTTTCGAAGCTTTGAACGATTGCTAAATTTGAGTCATATTCTTTCGTCCAACACACAAAATAGTGCCGTTAACGAGAGTGAACAGATGACTAAGCTGTGGCTTGGAGAATTCGAGCTGTAAAGCTAAGTAAACTTGACGATGGGCAGGTAGAGGCATACATTAAAACTCTGTACACTCGACAGCAAATTTTTCTTAGCATTTAAGCTAATTTGTTAATTTAAGGAACAATGTAATGGAATATTTCTGGAAAAATATATTTCTTAGGAGATGGGCATTTGGCAGAACCACTAGCGATAAGAAAAGTTATAGAAAAAATCACATCAGGAGAAATCAGAATTCCTGCTTTTCAAAGGGGTTATGTATGGTCATCTGAGCAGGTTTCGTATTTGCTTGACAGTATATATAAAGGATTCCCTATAGGTACTATATTATTGTGGAGAACAAGGGAGAGATTAAAGGTAGAACGAGATTTGGGCAATTACACCCTTCCCGATCCGCGTAAAGACTATCCTATAGATTATGTACTTGACGGCCAGCAAAGGCTCACGTCACTGTTTAGTGTTTTTCAAACAGATTTAACCCCAAATCAGAATGAGGAATGGTTGGACATCTATTTTGATTTCACAAGTAGAGATGTAATTCAAGAAAGTAAATTTGTACCACTAAAGCCACAAGAATTTGATCCCACTCGTTATTTTCCAATGAATTGTTTATTCGATTCAGTAAAGTATCGGAAAGCGGCAGAAGGTCTTGATGCTGAAACAATAATAGTTATCGATAAACTTCAAGAGCGATTTAAAGAGACACTTATCCCAATCCAGATCATGGAAACAGAAGATAAGCATCATGTTGCAATTGTTTTCGAACGTATTAATAGATTCGGCACACAGTTGGATACATTCCAGCTATTGTCAGCTTGGAGTTGGAGTACAGATTTTGACTTACAAGATGAATTCTCTCAACTTGCCGAAGAAATAGAGCCGTTTGGATTTGGGGATCTGTCTTTCGATAAAGATTTACAATTAAAATGTTGTAGCGGTGTTATTTCCGGAGATACAGCCCCTGCTGCAATTATAAATTTAAAAGGGGAAGAGGTTAGAAATAACTTCACTAAAATAAAGAATGGTATTAAATCAAGTATTGACTTTCTTCAAAAGGAACTAAATATTTACTCACTCAAATCAATGCCATACCCAGCAATGATTGTTGCTCTTACAAGATTTTTTGCAACAGAGAAAGATAATGGAGTTTTATATACCGAAAAACAACGAAGGCAGTTAGTAAGATGGTTTTGGAGGTCTTGCTTTTCACGTCGATATTCAAGTGGAGTTACCGATGCACATAAGGCAGATTTACGTGCCATGGATGAGTTACGAAAAAATCAAGATTACGACATTGCGAGTTTTGATTGTAGCGTAAATGCATCCTTTTTCCTGAGTAATCAGTTTAATGTGAACACTGTTAATACTAAAACCTTTATTACTATGCTAGCTCACAGAGGCCCAAGATCATTCATTTCTGGCGCAAAAGTTGATTTAAGTAAAGTTTTAAAAAATGTTAGTAAAAATGAATTTCATCACATTTTTCCTGTAAATTATTTAGAGAATACTTTGAAATTAAGCAACAAAAAAGATATCAATTTACTCGCAAATATGTGTTTCTTAAACAATTCTGATAATCAAAAGATAAAGGACAAGCCACCCTCAGTGTACAAAATGCTAATTGATCCAATTAATTTACCAACAATTTTGGAAACAGGATTTTGCCCTGCTGATGCTTTTGATATTGATTATGACAGATTTTTAGAAAAAAGAGCTCATAATCTTGTCGAATACGCAAGACAAATTATAAATTAAGAAAAAGCACCTTAAAAGGTGCTTTTTTCTTGCCACTTCAACCAACACGATAGAATGAGTCGGTTCAAAAATATGTCCCACTCTATGACTCCCCACCATCCTCCCCCGCTAATTCCCCTTACACCCTCACCCGTGTTATATATGTACTTAACTGAACAAGACAAGGAGAGCCGTGAAGATGTCCAGAATCATGATTGTGGAAGATGATCCGAAGATTGCAGATCTGCTGCACTCGGCTATTGAGAAATATGGATATGAGGCCGTAAGGGTCAGGGACTTTCGCCTGGTGCTGCAGGAATTCGAGGAGATGAGACCGGAGCTGGTTCTGCTGGATGTGAATCTGCCCAGCTATGACGGGTATTACTGGTGCCGGCAGATCCGCAGGGTCTCCACCTGTCCTGTGCTGTTCATCTCGGCGCGCGACGGTGAGATGGACCAGATCATGGCGCTTGAGAACGGAGGGGATGATTATATCACCAAGCCGTTCCATTCCGGAATTGTGCTCGCCAAGATCCACAGCCATCTCCGCCGGGCCTACGGGGAATATGCGGCTAAGCGCGAGGAGCTGGTGCTCGAGAAGGAAGGGCTGATGCTGTACCCTGAAAGGCTTGAACTGCAGTACGGGCAGGCGGTCGTGCCCCTTACCCGCAAGGAATCGGATCTCATCGAGAGTCTGATGGAGCGTTACCCGAGGGTTGCCAGCCGGGAAGCGCTGCTGGAGAAGCTATGGGACCCGCAGGCTTTTGTGGATGAGAATACGCTGAATGTGAATATCGCACGGGTCCGCAAGAAATTCCAGGAGCTGGGGATGGAGGATGCCGTGCTTACCGTCAGGGGTTCGGGATACCGGCTCAACAACAGCTGGTCAGAGGCGGAGTCATGAGGCTGTTTCTCCGTGAGCATGCGTTGTTATTGGCTGTGCAGATCGTGCAATTCGGCGCTATGCTGTCCATTTACTGGCTGGACGGCTACCGCGATCTGCCGACCGCGCTCTATGCGGTCTTCATAGGCTTCTTCTTCCTCAGCTGCTACTTAATCTACCAATATATCAGCAGGCGCCGTTATTATCTCCGCCTCAGCAGACCTCTGGAGACACTGGACGAATCCTTTCAGAAGCTGGAGAACCACCCTGTGTCCACAGCGCTGGAGCAGTTGCTGCACACCCAGTACGGCTACTATCAGCAGCAGCTGACGGCGGTGAAGCAGCAGCAGGAGCAGCATCTGACTTTCATAGACCAATGGGTCCATCAGATGAAGACGCCGTTGTCGGTCATAGAGCTGACCGTGCAGAATATGGACGAGCCGGAGTTTGCCAGCATCCGCGAGGAGCTGGAGCGTATGCGCAGCGGACTGAATACCGTGCTGTATATGGCCAGGCTGCGGGCTTTTGAGAAGGATTTCCACATCAAGCCTGTCGTCCTGCCGAAGCTGGTGAACGAGGTTGTCCATGATCACAGACGCCTGTTCATCCGGAGCCATATCTACCCCGAGGTCCACGCCTCCGCTCCGGACATTACCGCCCAGACGGATGAGAAATGGCTGTTCTTCATGCTGTCGCAGATTATGAACAATGCCATCAAATATTCAGCGGCGGCTAACACAGAGAACGGCCGGAAAATCACGGTAGCCTGCTATCTCAGAGGAACGGATGCGGTCATTGAGGTCAAGGACCGGGGAATCGGGATTCAGGCGTCTGATCTCAAACGGGTATTCGACCCTTTCTTCACCGGCGACAACGGGCGAGGACTGCGGGAGTCTACAGGAATGGGGCTGTATCTGACGAAGGAGTCCGCAGACCGTCTCGGACACCGGCTTGAGCTGGAATCGGCGGCCTGCGAGGGAACGGTGGTGCGGATTATTTTGACGGCGAATCCTTAGCTTAGCTTACAGGCATGTAATAAAAGTGAAATCTAAATCGATGGCTGAGCTGCTGCCGTCTCCGGTATATTGGTTACAGAACAAGTGTGTTGCACACATAGAAGGGGAGTACAGCCATATGCTGGAGGTAAAAAAGGTCAGTAAAATCTATGAAGGAAACGTGGCCTACCGGGCCTTGACCGACATTGATTTAACCATTGCAGCCGGAGAATTCGTGGGGATAATGGGACCCTCGGGCAGCGGAAAAACCACTCTGCTGAATCTGATTGCCACAGTGGACGTTCCGACTACCGGAAGCATTAGGATTGATAACAAGGACACGGGCAAGCTGGACAAAAATGAGCTGGCGGTCTTCCGCCGCCGGGAGCTGGGGTTTGTGTTTCAGGATTTCAATCTGCTGAACACCCTGACTGTGGAGGAGAATATCGTGCTTCCGCTGACACTGGATGGAACCCGGGTCAGTGAAATGAAGCATAAGGCCCGGGAGATTGCCGGTAAGCTTGGGATCAGCGCCATTATGAAAAAACGCACCTATGAGATCTCCGGCGGACAGGCCCAGCGGACAGCAATCGCCAGAGCCATGATTCATTCGCCGAAGCTGCTGCTGGCGGATGAGCCTACCGGCAATCTCGATTCCAAAGCCGCCAGGGATGTGATGGATCTGCTGGAAACGCTCAACCGTGAGCAGTCCGCGACGATGATGCTTGTTACCCATGATGCTGTAGCCGCCAGCTATTGTCACCGGGTCGTCTTCATTAAGGATGGCAGATTCTATACGGAGATTCACTGCGGGGATAACCGCCAGAGCTTTTTCCAGAAAATCATCGACACACTTTCGCTGTTAGGGGGATATAGCCATGACATTCCGCCAGTTCGCATTCCGTAATGTCACCCGGAACATGAGGCTATACACCGCCTATTTTCTCAGCAGCATGTTTACCGTGATGGTGTTCTTTACCTTTTCCATCTTTGCCTACCATCCGGTGCTGAGCGGGGACAATATTCAATCCAGTGCGGCTCTTGCGCTCTCGGTCTCCAAATGGGTGATCTATGTGTTCTCCTTCTTCTTCGTGCTCTATTCCATGAGTGCATTTCTGCAATCGCGGAAACGGGAATTCGGGCTGATGATGATGCATGGCATGACGGTCCGGCAGCTCCGGCGGATGATCTTTCTGGAGAATATGATCGTCGGGTCAGGCGCCACGCTCAGCGGCATCGGACTCGGCGTTATTTTTGCCAAGGGGATTCTGCTTGCCGGGGAGAATGTGCTTGCGCTGAATGAGCCGCTGCAATTCTATTTCCCCTTCAAGGCGATAGTACTGACGCTGATCTCCTTCCTGCTGCTGTTCGTCCTGATCTCCCTGTTCATCTCTACGGTGCTGCGCAGCGGCAAGCTGATTACGCTCATCCATTCCAACCGTCAGCCCAAGCCGGAGCCGAAGGCCTCGCTTCTGCTGTCGTTGCTGGTGGTAACACTGCTGGGAATCAGCTACTTCCTGTCTCTTCGGGCAAGCGGTCTGAGTGTGGTGCTGCTGCTCGCGCCGGTGGTCATTATGGTGTCAATCGGAACCTATCTGCTGTTCACACAGCTCAGTGTGTACCTGATCCGTAAGCTGAAGGCGCGTGAGCAGCTATTCTGGCGCAGAACCAATATGCTGCTGCTCTCTGATCTGGCCTACCGGATGAAGGACAACGCGCGTTCCTTTTTCCTGGTCGCGATCATCTCTACTGTGTCCTTCAGCGCGATAGGAGCTTTATACGGCTTCCAGTCGATGATCAACGGAGCGCTGACACAGAAGAATCCCTATCTGTTCACCTATCAGTCCTTGGATGGAGACAGCAAGGTACAGGCCCATATACAGCTGATTGACGAGAGCCTGGGCAGAGCCGGGATTGCCGCCGAGAAAACAGGTCTGGAGCTTAACTACTATAAGGCTATGGAGGGCCGGACAATGGTTCTGGTGAAGCAATCCGAATATAACCATGTAGCCGAGCTGCTGGGGCTAAATCCCATCCGGCTTACCGCAGGGAAAGCAGCCGTTGTAGATTTCGGCCTGTCCCGCGAGGGAGAAGAAATGCTCAACCAGCCAGTCGAGCTGCAGTCAGGAATCATCATCGAGGCGGACCAGGCTATCGTATCTTGGGCGGTGCGGGGAGTCAGCGGTTATTACGTCGTCCCCGATGAATGGATCGGCAAGCTTGGACAGCTGCTCAAAGTGAGCCGGTATTATGCATGGCACGGAGCGATTGGACAGCCGGGTGCAGAGAAGGCAGGAGCAAAGCTGACGAATGAGCTTCCCTATGATGAGCAGTATACTTTCTATGCACTCGAGTATTTAACCTCCAAGACGAATGACGGCTTTGGCCCCGTGATGTTCATCGGTTTTTTTGTCGGGATCGTGTTTTTTGTCTCTGCCGGCAGCTTTCTCTATTTCCGGCTGTACAGCGATCTGGATGAGGACAAACAGAAGTTCAGGGCCATCTCCAAGCTGGGGCTAAGTGACAAAGAGCTTCGCCGGATATTGAACCGCCAGCTCAGCCTGCTCTTCTTCGCGCCGATCGTGGTCGCCCTTATCCATGGAGCCGTTGCCCTTACAGCGTTGTCGCATATGTTCCAGTACTCCATATTCAGGGAGTCCCTGCTTGTGCTGGGCCTGTTCTTCGTCATTCAGGTAATCTACTTCTTCATTGTCCGCCTGTTCTACACGAGGCAGATCCGGTCCGCGCTGGCCGGATAAGACCGGTAGCGCAAGGCAAAGAAGCCGCCCCGTAAGGGAGCGGCTTCTTGCCGTATCCATGGTCTATTCCAGCTGGACCCGTGGTCTATCCTAACTGCACCCGTTCGGATTCTGCGCAAGCAGCGCCCGCCCTCCGTTACGGCAGGACCGAGAAGGTGATATCGTCGAACAGCATATAAGCGAAGCCGCTGGTATAGAAGCCGACCTTGCCGGACGGGCGGTGGTTCGGATCGCTGCCGGAGAGCCTTGGCGAACCATTCACAGATACGGCGATATCTCCGCCTCTCACCGTTACCTTCACATCATATTCCGTATCCGGCAGCAGGTCATGCCCCGGCAGTACACTCTCGGTAAGCTTCTGCCACGCTGTATCATACAGGATCCAGGAGGAAGATCCGTCTGCCCGGGTCCGGTAGCCGATCCGGGTGGAGCCGGAGCTGTCCTGGCGGTCGAAGATGTACAGGATGCCGTTATCCGGCATCGCGGACGGCGTCTTCAGCTTGAACTCCAGCTGATAATCCGTGAAGCTGCGGTCGAGCAGGCCTGACGCGCCGTTCAGCAGCTTATAGCGGCGGTTGCCGTCCGGATCAGCGGCGATGCTGCGGTTAGGGTCCACTGGCCAGCCGTTGCCCCCGTTCTCGAAGTCCGTCTCATGCATAATATTAGAGACGGTGACGGTAATATCCGCCTTAATGAGCGGATTCACCGTGGACACCGCCGAGATGACCGTCTGCCCCTCGTATACGGCATGCACAACGCCCGTATTGTCCACCGTAGCGACCGCCGGGTTGGCCGACTGCCAGGTCACGCCTGTATCCGGCGTATCGGCAGGATCGAAGGCCACCTGCAACGGCCGCTGCTCCCCTGCGGCCAGACGCACCGCGCTCTCCGCCGGAATAATCCCGGCCAGCGTAGTCGTCAGAGCCTTGAACTGAATGTCATCGAAGTGCATCTGGCTGACATTGCTGACGTAGAAGCCGACTTTGCCCTCTGCATTGTGTCCCGGATCATTGCCCTTCAAGCGGAAGGCTCCGTCCAGATAGACGCTGATATCGCCGCCCTTCACAAGCATTTTGACACTGTATTCCGTATCCGGCTGCAGGTCATGCCCCGGCAGCTTGACTTCCTTCAGCACCGTCCAGGCCGAATTGTACAGCAGCCACGCAGAGCTTCCGTCCGCCCGGGTCTTGTAGCCGATCCGGCTGGAGCCGCTCCCGGCCTGGCGGTCGAAGATGTAGAGGGTCGCATTATCCCCCATCACCCCCGGCGTCTTCAGCCTGAAGCTCAGCTCATATTCGGAGAAGTTCTTGGCACTGAGAGACGAGGCTCCATTCAGAATCTTGTACCAGCGGTTCGTTCCGAGCTTCTCGATGCTACGGTTCGCATCCTGCAGCCAGCCGTTCGCACCGGATTCGAAATCCGTGAAATCCATCACGCCGTCGCCGGCCTCCACATGAACCGTGACCGTGGCGGTCAGCAGCGGATTCTCTGCCGAGGCTACCGTAATGACCGTGCTGCCGACCGACTGGCCGGTAACATTACCTGCGCCGTCCACTGCCGCGATGGCGGGATCGGCCGAAGTGAAGGTCAGGGCGGGATGATCCGCATTCCACGGAAGCACCGCCGTGCGCAGCTTCACCGTTTTCCAGCGGTCCACGGTTATTTCATTGTCATAGACGGCAACTCCCTGCACGGGATAGCTGTCCGGACTGGTTGTCGTGCCCGCCCTGCCGTCAACGCCGATATCGTTAAACGGAATGTCAGGGAAGCCGGGAATGGCACCAAAGACATCCGCATCCGGCCGCAGCGACAGATCGCCTCCCGCCAGGTCGGTGAAGCCGGGATCTGCGGCAGTCACCCAGTTATTCGCATACTGGACCAGTCCGAACTTGTCGTAGGCCCCGTACACATTGGTCGTTACGCTGCGCGGAACCGACGGGTTGTAGACGACATTCCCCTGGAACGTATTGGTGTCGGGATAATACCGGTTCTCCGTGAAGAAATCCGCCAGCTCGGGATACTTGGTCATATAAGGGGTGCCGGTGAAATTATTGTTCGCCGCGAACAGCGCCTGCCACTTCGGCATGTAGTTGAGCGGCACCTGATCATCCGGCTCGTCGCCCAGGAACATATCCGCATAATCATAAGGAATCTTGCTGTCGATGAAGATATTGTTGCGGGTCAGGATATGGGATCCGCCGTTATTTTTAATGGCCGAATTGCCCATCTTGTAGAAAATATTCTCGTCAATGGTCAGTCCCATCGTGAAGTTGTCAGGGTATACCCCTTCTACTCCGGCTTTGCTCTCGCCGATGTTATGGAAATAATTGCGCCGGATGACCGTCCCACGCTCATGGGGCTGCTCCCCCGCATTCATATAGATCGCGCCGAGATCCGAGAAGGTGGTGCATACGTCATAGATCTCGTTATACTCCACGGTATGGTCATTGCCGAAGATCAGCACGCCGGGATGGGGCGCGTCATGCAGCTCATTGTTCGACATGCGGTTACCGACGCCGGACAGCAGCACGCCGGGATTATAGGCTTTGTGATAGTAGGCAAAATCGTGGATATGCGAATTCTCCACCACATTGTTCCCGGGCGCAAGCGTTGTCTTGTTCCCTCCTGTCAGCGTGACGGCAGTGCCGCCGATATGATGGATATGGCTGCTGATAATGGCATGGTCCGTACCCGGCGCCCCTTCAAAATTATTGTAGTAGAACCGGCTCTGCGTATTGACCAGCACCCCGCTGTTGGTGAAGTTACGGATCTCGCTGTTCAGGATACGCATATGACTGCCGCCCATGAATACGGCTGCTGAATCACGGCCGTTCTCCAGAATAAGCTCGGAGAAGTCGATGTACGAAGCATTCAGTGCGTTAATCATCGGACTCTTCAGCATTGTGACTTCAATATCGGGATTCGCGGCAGCGAACTCGGCGTTCGGCAGGAAATACAGCTTGCCGGCCGGGCGGTCGATATAATATTCACCGGGCATATCGATTTCCTCCAGCAGATTCTGCGCGAAGTGGAAGTCAGGGTACCAGTTCTTGAAGATGCCGCTCATCTCCCCGTAGCGGAGGGTGATGCTCTTAGCGGCCGTATCGATGGAAGCAATCTTATTGTACGACCATTCCCAGCTGTAGCCGAAAATCCCGTCCAGCCAGATATCGTCTGCCTGCGTCCAGTACTGGGGCCGGTCATACGTATAGGTGAAGGTGCCCCCGCGCGTATGCACTTCCCCGTTCGGGTCCTTCCGGGTCGGACCGGGATCCAGGATTTCATCCATCTGGACGGTGCTCTCATTGGGCCAGCGGGCCAGGGTCATGCCCTGCCCGGCCACATACAGCTCCATCGGCGGCACCTCGCTGAGATCATTGGCCAGATAATAGCCGTGGCGGCTGAGCTGGCCGTAATCGGTGATGCCCAGTGCTCCCAGATCTGCGGCCAGCACCTTCGTTCTCGCCTCCGGGCTGATGATCCGGCCGAGAATGGCCGGGTCAGTGACCGGAACGAACGCGGATTTGGCCAGCTTACGGGAGCCTGACAGAGTCACCGACTCCCCCGGATAAGCCGTGTACTTAACCGGCTTACCGGCCTCGCCGGAGTCCTGCTGGCGCAGCTCGAAGCTGGAGGTCCGTTCGTACCTGCCTTCACGCAGATACACGGTGACGCCGCCCTCTGGCAGACCGTCCTCCGTTTTTAGCGTCCGGATGGCATCGCGCGCCTTCTCCAGCGTCTGGAATGGGGCAGTCAGGGTCCCGGAATTGGAATCGCTTCCATTATTGGCGACATAAAAAGCTGTCCCGGACGTACCGCCCTCCGCTTGTGCAACTGGGGGAGCGGGGTTGAGCGTGAACAGCAGACTGGCTGCAAGTGCCGCAAGCAAACGTTTTTTCACCAGGGCTCCTCTTCCTTTCAAAGTGGGATGTAGGGGGGCTTACTTCTTCAGACCTTTATCCTTCAGGAATTGTTCAAATTGCTTGGTGACTTCCGCCACGTATTTCTCCTCGCCCGCTTCCTTCAGCTTGCCGTACAGCGCAGGCCAGGTCTCTTCAAAATCAAGCGTACCGGTAACCAGTCCCCGTTTGTATTCTCCCCATACGGCGTTCAGGTTGGCAATTTCGGTATTCACCGGCTCGGAATTGAATTTGAAGGCACCGACAGGATTGACCTCGGAATCAGAATTGATCTTCTTGGTCTCTTCCCAGACATTCTCCGGCTGTCCTTCCTTCAGATAAGAGTTGAACACACTCCCGAACACCCAGTCCATATTCGGCAGGTAACGGGAATCTGCTTTGGCCTTGATGTACTCTCCATCGGCCTTATCATAATGTTCACCGGCAATGCCGTTACAGAGCAGATTGTACAGCTCCTTGTCGGTATTCACCAGATTCAGGAACATCATCGCGCGTTCAGGATTAGGAGCAGTACGGCTGATGGACTGGTTGGTGGTGGCTGAATAACCGTTGGAGAACCAGTCGCTAAGCGGAACGGTGATCACATCATTGCCGCCGTTTTTGGCCTTCACCTCAGCCTCAACCCCCGGCTTCAGCGTCACGTTGAAATCGACGGCAATTTGGCCTTTCGCCAGGTAATCATTCGCTTTTTCGGTGGCGGCATCCTTGTAAATATAGCCATCCTTATACCATTTGCTGGCCAGCCGGAAATTGTCCAGCTCTTCTTCGGGATAGCGCTGTAATGTATAAGTGGGATCATCCGTTTTGATATAGAAATGGTCATCCAGACCTGGAACCACCCAGTACTTGTCGTCATGGGCCTCGGGATTGATGAAGGAGGTACCGAATATGCCAAACGGAATGATGTCCGGCTCATTCTGCTTAATCTGGGCCAGGAAGGGCTCGATATCGGCTACTTTTTTGATGGAAGCGGTGTCAAGTTTGTACTTGTCAGCGAAGCGCTTCTGGATGATGAATCCATACCGGGAGCCGTTGATCTGCTGGTTCGGGATGCCGTATATCTCCCCGTCCACCGAGAGACCGTCCCACATGACCTGCGGCACATCCTTCTTCAGCTCCGGCGCATACTCCTCAAGCAGAGCATCCATCGGCTGGATGGCGCCCTTGCGCACCAGCTCTTCAGGCTTCAGCATGTAGCCGGTCCAGAGAATATCGAACTTCTCGCCTGCCGCAAGCACCGTGTTCATCTTCTGCACATAATCCCCGATCGCTACAGGCATCAGCTTGACGGTGGCATTGATCTTCGCCTTCGTAATCTTGTTTACTTCCTCCTGCACCTTAGCCTGATCCGCCTGAAGCTGCGACAACGGATAATACCAGGTCAGTTCAACCGGCTTCAGCTCCCCTGCGCTTCCAGATTCGGGAGCCGCACTTTGCGCGGCATCCGTCCCGCTTCCTTCCGTGCCTGTCCCGGCATTCGTGCCGCCGTTATTATTCCCCCCGCAGCCTGACAGCACAGATGCAACCAGCATTACGGACGCCAATACTCCAACCAGCCTTTTTCTCATGTAAGTGACCTCCTGTACTTAGTACATGTAATTGTATGTTAACCCTTTAGGGAGCCAACCGTAAGTCCTTTGACGAAAAACCGCTGAAAAAACGGGAAGATCACCAGCATCGGTCCGCCGGCCAGTACAGCAATCGCCATCCGCGCCGAGCTGTTCGGGAAGCTGCTCAGATCAATGCCGAGCTGTCCGGTAAATTCAGAGTTCGTCGTCAGAAACTCGATGCTGTTGAGCGTCCGCACCAGCAGAAGCTGCAGCGGCACCTTGTTCGGATCGTCGATGTAGAGCATGGCGTTGAACCATTCGTTCCAGTAGGTGAAGGAGATCAGCAGACCCAGCGTCGCCAGCGCCGGAGTGGACAGCGGCAGGATGATGCGGAAGAAAATGCGGAATTCCCGCGCCCCGTCGATTTTGGCCGATTCAATGATCTCCAGCGGAATCTTGGACATGAAGCCCTTCATGACCATAATGTTGAACGGTGACAGCAGAATGGGCAGAATCAGCGCCAGCAGGCTGTCTTTCAGATGCAGATATTGCGTAATGAGAATGTAGGAGGGAACGAGCCCCCCGCTGAACAGCATGGTGAAAAATACATAGAAGGTCGTCGCCCGGTTATACCGGTAATCCTGCCTTGAAATCACGTATGCGGTCATCGCGGTCAGGAGCAGTCCGGCCAGCGCGCCGATAATGGTCACCGTGAAGGTCACCCCATAGGCACGGAGCAGAATATCGGGAGCGTCCAGCAGATACCGGTAGGCATCCAGACTGAAGGACTCAGGGATGAACTGATACCCATTGTGGGTCAGCGACTTCTCATCGGTCAGTGATACGGATATCACCAGCAGGAACGGCAGAATCACCACCAGCGACAACACCGTAAACAGCAGATTAATAAACAGCTTGGAAAATTCAAATTTCTTGCCCACGCTCAGGGCACCTCCTTACCACAGGGAATTATCGGGATCGACCTTGCGCACAATTCCGTTAGCCGTCAGCACCAGCACCAGACCTACAACCGACTGGTAAAAGCCTGTAGCCGCAGACATGCTTACATTGCCGACTTCACGCAGCGCACGGTATACATAGGTATCAATGATATCCGTAGAGCCGTACAGGAAACCGGAGTTATTCGGGATGAAATAATGCAGGCCGAAATCTCCGCGGAACATATTGCCGATGGACAGAATCAGCATAATAATGATGATCGGAGCCATCAGCGGGATAGTGATTTTGAACGCCATCTGCCGCTTGGTTGCCCCGTCGATCCGCGCCGCCTCGTAATATTCACTGTTAATGCCAATAATCCCGGCAAAATAAATCAGCGTATTGAAGCCCACGACCTTCCATAATTGAACCAGAATGAGAATGACGGGCCACGGCCCGGCATCCTGGTACCAGCTCACCGGATTCAGCCCGAAGGATTCCAGGGTGCGGTTGATAAAACCATCCGAATGGTTCAGGAAAGCATAGGCCACATAACCCACAAGTACCCATGAAAGGAAATGTGGCAGAAACAAGGCTGTCTGGTAGAACTTGCTCCATTTCGCCTTGATTTCATTCATTAGAATCGCCAGCAGCAGCGCGGCCGAGGTACCTACCACAATGTAGGCGGTATTATATAGAACCGTATTCCGGGTAATCCTCCATGCCGTATCCGTAGTGAATAAATAACGGAAATTATCCAGTCCCACCCACTTACTGCCGAAGATACCGAGATCATACCGGTAATTCTTGAAGGCGATAATCAGGCCGATCATGGGAATGTAGGCAAAAATCAATTTGTACAGCAGTCCCGGCAGTGAGAGCAGAAACAGCTCCCGGTTGTTCTTGAAATGATGCAGCTCTCTTCCGATCTTATTCAACATAACCAAAGCCCCTTCCTTTCCTTCCTTAGCTGCAGCTGTTTGCCTGTGTCCCAGGCTTTGCACGACTAACATAGCGCAGAATCCGGCTGTAGCGTTACTGTACAATTGCAAGAATGCTGTAACGGCGGGCTGTATTGTTGCCAGATTCCTGTTCCGGCGGGCGCAGAACTCAGGTGCGGCGCAAAAAGCCCGCTAAATGAGCAACGCTCATTCAGCGGACTTGTGGTTGGCGTATGAAGAGAAGGGGGTTATTTGCTGCGGTCAATAGCACATTTCAGACGGTACTCCTTCGGCGTAGTGCCGTAGCGGCGTTTGAACAGGCGGTAGAAATAGCTCTCATTCCCGAATCCGACCTTCTCCATAATCTCAGTCACAGTCAGGTCCTTCTGCTCCAGATACTCTCTGGCACAGGACAGCCGGGCGGCATTGATCTGGTCGACCACAGTCGTCCCTTCCTGCGCCTTGAACACCTGCCCCAGGTACACGGAGCTCATCTTGAGCATATCGGCGATCCGCTGCACATTGAGGTCGGGATCAGCGTAATGCTTATCAATGATCTCCTTCACCGTTTCCGCCAGCAGCCGGTTCTTGTCTTCCCGCCCGCTCCGGCGCTGCTCCGCGACTTCACGCACCACCTCCAGAAGGACAGTCTCGATCTCATCCAGTGTTTCCTTTTCCAGAATCCGCCGGTTAATCGCCTGAAGGTTGACCGAGACCGGGTTGACGTTACGGCTGTTCATCTCGCCAAGCGTCTGGTTTAAGGTCACAGCAAGATGCAGCACCGCAGAGTACATATTCTCGTAGCTGAAGCCGCCGAGCAGCTCTCTCCATTTACGGATCGTCTGCTCCGTCTCTGCCAGATCTCCGCCCTTCAGCCCGTCTGTCAGCTGCCGTTCCAGCTCCTGCGGGATACGCAGCGCTTCGTTCTGCTCATTCTCCCGGAGCAGCCCAGGCTCCATAACCGCTCCCTTGCCGAAGATCATCCGGTAGTTGGAGTGGCGTATAGCCAGATTGTAATGCCGGGTAATGAGGCGGTAATTGCTGAACACTTCGCTTAGTGTAACGGTAAAAGTAATATGATAATAACGGGCAATCTTCTGCTGAAGCTCCCTGAAGCGCTCCTCCAGCTTCGCCAGCTCCTCCTCAGTGTTCCCGGCAACGAAGACCAGATGGCCGCTCTTCATATCTGCGGCTTCACAGGACCCTTCCAGGCGCAGTACCTCCTGGCCGATGTTGGCTATGGCGAAATACAGCAGGGATTCCATCGGCAGTCCCGGCTCTGCCGCAAGCCCCTGCAGATTGTCGATCTGAACGAGCGCCAGACGGAGCGGGGACGGATAGGCGATGTCAATGCTGTGCTGCTCCTTGAGCTGCATGAAGGCCTGCTCATCCAGGCTGTGGCTTGCGCCGATCAGGCTGCGGAGCTGATAGAGCTTGGCAACATTGGACTGCGAGGCCCGCTCCAGCTCAAGGCCCTTGAGCTTACTGATCATCTCGGTGAGGTTGGCCGCAATCAGCGACAGCTCATCCTTGGCCTGCGGCGCCCCGCGGACATCCTGCGGAACCAGTGTCAGCAGTTGGCCTACCGGCTTATACAGACGTACCGCAAAGAACACGGACAGCAGGACGGCGAGCAGAACTACGGACAGTGTGACCGCGATCTCCGTCCATTTCATCTGCCGGACGCTGCCCAGCACCACATCATAATCCTGCATGCTGACAATCTGCCAGTTGTTCAGGGCTTTGCTCAGATAAGTAACCTTATACTTCGTGTCGTCATGCTTATAGTTGAAGGAATCCAGCGGCCTGCCCGATTCGCTGATCCGCGGCAGCAGCTCCCCCTTGAGGTCGAGATCCTCAGGCAGCTGCCCGCCGGTGGAGATGAGCACCTCACCGTCGGTATCGGTCACGAATAGAACATCACTTTGCCGCTCGGCTACCTGGTTAAGCGCTTTCATGTTATCCAGCATCCAGCCCGGCTTCACCGTCAGAATTAGCACGTTGTCATTGATTGAACCCAGCGTCTCCCCGTCATACAGGAAGAACGCAAAGACATCAATGCCCTCGCCCTTTCCGTCCAGGTCCAGCGGAATAAGCTGTAGCTTCGGCAAGTCTGCCCTGGAGTCCATATAGCCCTGAAGGGAGCTGTACAGAAGATTATTATCAATCTCATGATTCAGCGACGAGAAGAAGCGGTGCTGGGCCCCGTTATAGAATACAGCCGCATGAAGATACGGGGACGCTGCGACCGTATGGTTAAGCCGTTCAATTTTGAGAATGCTCTGCCTGTAATCCGCACCGGACTTCAGCGCCAGCAATTCCTCGTCATTGTACAGGGACACCGCCAGATCTTTTACGATCCCGTTCATGTTCTCGATATTGTAATTGATCTGGGTCAGCAGCTTGCGGTCGGCTTCATTCTGCAGGCTAAGCACCTTGCTGCGGGCACCCGAGTTCACAAACAGCGAGGCCACAGCCAGTATAGCGACAACAAGCATGAAGCTGAGTAAGATCCGCTGCAGATATTTCCGCGAACGGATCGTCTGAAGTACATTCATAGGTGATCTCTCCCGGCTCTTAGGGTGACCTTACTATAATCCCGCGCCAAATTGCTTGTCAATCGGTGGTTCTGTGAGCCGCCTTCGGGAATTCTTACGTACCGGGCAGCTGATCCGGCTCGCACCGAAGCAGCTCCCGGAGAAGGGTCCGGGCAATCACCTCATGTCCCGGGGCATCCGGGTGGATGCCGTCGCCGTATCTATAGGAGGCATTCAGCGACCGCTCATGCCGGATATGCTCCAGCAGCGGTGTGCGCAGATCAATGACTCCGTCCGCCGGACACCCCCCGGACAGCAGCCAGCCTGCATAACGCTCCAGCACCTGATCATAGTCTTCATACGGCGCCAGATAGCTGAAGTCAGCCGCATCCGCCGGCTGCAGTGGACCGTTCATGGACAAGGCATCGAACGGCGGCGGTGTCATGAGCACTACCCCTGCTCCCGCATCACGAATCTGTGTGCTGAGTGCCAGCATCCCCGCCTGATAGGCGGAGAACCGCTTATCCGAGAACGGATGATAGATTCCGTCATTCATCCCATAACAGGCTACGGCCACATCGGGAGCGGCTGCCGCCAGTTCCCCGGCCAGCCGCTCATGGACGCTCGGCCGCGGGCCGGGATGCGCCGCTTCGCTGAGTCCCGAGACCGTCTCGCTGGGAACTCCGGATGGAGCCAGCTCCACGGTCCACTCCGGGCGGTGTCTGCTCAGCCATTCCCGGATCAGCCGGATATACCGTCCGTCAGCCGTGATGCTGTCCCCGAGAAACAGAATCTTGGGACCTCCGGTATGGGTTATTCCTTTATTCCTCAGTACATGCAGCATTCTTGTCCCTCCTCACCTTACGCAGGCCTGTGCCTGGCCCTGCCGCAGCCGGGCCGGTATACCCGCCATCTAATGGTAGCGCCGCCTGCCCCTTTCCGCCTTGACGATCCCGACCTTCTTTAGCATAATATGGCCATGACAACCAAAATACTAGCGCGGGATATTGGCCTTGAGCCCGGTTTCACCTTCAGAATCCAGAAATGCCCGCTGACCCATGATTACTATGTCCACAGCCATGACTTCTCGGAGCTGGTCGTTATTCTGTCGGGAAATGCCGTTCATATCATTGAGGGGAGGGAATATCCGGTTACCGCCGGCCAGGTTTTTCTAATCCACAGCAACGTTTCCCACGGCTACAAGAATGTCGACGGCATCGAATACGTCAATGTAATGTTCCAGCCCGAGCAGCTGCTTCAGCAGTCCGAGTTAAGACTTCTGCCAGGCTTCCAGGCACTGTTCTATATTGAGCCGTTCTACCGGAAGGAGATGTACTTCAAGGGCATGCTCTCTCTTGAAGCCGGGCAGCTAAGGGAAGCTACGCGGCTGCTCGATGATATTCTTGAGGAGCATGACCGGCAGCCGGAAGGCTACCGGCTGATGATCCGCACCTACTTCACCGCTCTGGTAGGCATGCTCTCCCGCTATTATCAGAACAGCAGCGGCCATGAGGATAACAAGGCGCTGCGGATCGGGGAGACCGTCACCTATATCGAGGAGCACTTCCTGCAGCCGGTCACGCTGCAATCCATGGCGGACCGGGCCTATATGTCTACCCGCCAGTTCCTGAGAGTATTCACCCGCAATTACCACACCACCCCTATGGATTATGTCATCCGCAAGCGGCTGGATTATTCCTGCACACTGCTGCGCAGCCCCGGCCTGAGCATCTCCCAGGTGGCGATGGACAGCGGCTTCCATGACCAGAATTATTACTCCCGCCAGTTCCGCAAGGTATTCAACTGCACCCCCAGCCAATACCGAGAGAGGATGCAGGGTACCTGACCGTAAGCCGGAACAGGCGCTTAGAGCTCCTCCCGTCCCGCTGCGCCGGCCGCCTCCTGCTGGTGCAGCCGCCGCCGGTAGGCTCCGGGCGTGATTCCGAACCGGCTGCCGAACAGGCGGGACAGATAGCTCGGGTCCGGAATCCCTACCCGTTCGGCAATCTCCGAGACCCCCAGCACTGTGCCGCCCAGTAATTTCTTGGCTTCCTCCAGACGCAGATGCAGCACATACTGCAGCGGTGTGGTGCCGATATGCTGCTTCATGCACCTCGTAATATAATCCGCCTGGAAATGAAGCTCCTCCTCAAGCCGGGCCAGATGAAACGGCTCCCTCCAATGAACATCCAGATAGGCCGCGGCAGCCCGGGCCAGCCGGACTGCCGGCTCCGGCTGGATCGTCCGTTCACATTCCGCCTGCAGTCCCGCCAGCAGCCCGGCCAGCAGCAGATGCAGCCGCAGCGCGTTCCCTGCGCTGAGCCGGCTATGAATCTCGTTCATCTCCCGCAAGATCGGCCCCAGTCTCTCTACATCGACCGCAGCGAACTTCGGCAGGTACAGCCGCTGCCGGACAGGCTCCTCATCCTCCACCGTTCCCTTGGACAGCAGGGAAGACCAGGGAATATCCCCGCGCCGGATATAGGCCGGCTTAGATTCATGGATGAAGTGGACCCAGAAGATCTCCGTATCCTCCTCGCAGGCACGGTAGCCGTCATGCGGCCGTCCCGCCTCCAGCACCAGCAGCATTCCCGGACCCACTGCATACTCCTTGCCCTCTTCTGTCATATAGAGCGTTCCCCGCTTGACCAGCAGCAGATCATATACCCCGAACGTGCGGGCGAAATGCCGGTCCCCCGCCGACCAGACGGCATGTCCCACCGTGACGAACTGCGGCAGCGGCGGAATGGAAAATTCCAGGCACAGCATGATATCCCCTCCTTCTGTCTTAAGTCGGTTTTGTGCTAGTTAAGGTCTATATTATCACTGGCTGCTGCGGCAATAAAGAGGTACATTGACTGGGAATCCGCTTTTCATTCCATTCCATAAGGGGCTGTGTATCCATGCGTTTTCGTCAGGTTCACCTTGATTTCCATACTTCAGAAGCCATTCCCGGCATTGGCCGTGAATTCTCCAAAGCCCAGTTTCAGTCCATGCTGCGCACAGGTCATGTAGACTCTGTCACGGTATTCTCCAAATGTCATCACGGCTGGGCCTATCATCCCAGTGAAGCCAATGAGATGCACCCTCAGCTGACCTTTGACCTGCTGGGCGAGATGATAGCGGCAGCCCATGAGATCGGCGTCCGCACACCGGTGTATCTGTCGGCGGGCCTTGATGAGAAGCTGGCCCGCCGTCACCCCGAGTGGCTGATCCGCGATGCCGAAGACCGCACGCGCTGGGTGAAGGACTTTATGACACCGGGGTACCATGAGTTCTGCATGAACACGCCGTACCTGGACCTGTTGCTGGCGCAGATTCATGAAGCCGTCTCCCGGTACGAGGCCGACGGCATCTTCCTCGATATCGTCGGCGTCCGTAAATGCCGCTGCCAGTACTGCGTTACCGCCCTGCGGGCAGCGGGCCGGGACCCCCGGGATGAAGCAGCGGTTGTGGCTCTGGGCGAACAGACCTATCTGCACTATGCCCGCCGTGTGCGCGAGACCATTGATGCCGTGAAGCCCGGTCTTCCGGTCTACCATAACAACGGCCATCAGCAGCGGGGACGCCGCGACCTCGTGCAGGTCAACAGCCATCTGGAGCTGGAGTCCCTGCCCACCGGAGGCTGGGGATATGATCATTTCCCGCTGTCCGCACGCTACGCCCAGACGCTGGGCATGGAATTCCTCGGCATGACCGGCAAATTCCATACCTCCTGGGGAGAGTTCGGCGGCTATAAGCATCCGAACGCGCTGCGCTTCGAGACTGCGCTTAGCCTGGCCCACGGTGCCAGATGCTCCATCGGTGATCAGCTCCATCCCTCCGGCCTGATGGATGAGGCAACTTACGCCCTGATCGGCACTGCCTACAGCGAGGTCAAGGCGAAGGAGGAATGGTGCAGCGGGGTCACTGCTGTGGCCGATATTGCCGTCTTATCGCTGGAAGCGGCACGGGAGGCCTGTCCCGGCGGGCAAGCACGCAGAGGAGAGCGTAATCTGGCTGACGCCGGAGTGGTGCGGATGCTGACCGAAGGGCATTACCTGTATGATATCGTAGATACATTCAGCGATTTTAGCGCGTACAAGGTGCTGATTCTCCCGGATGAGGTATCTGTATGGCCTGAGCTGGCCGATGCCATAGAGAGCTTCACGGCTGGCGGCGGCAAGTTGCTGGTTACCGGATGCTCGGGATTGAACCTGGCCGGGAATGCATTTGCCCTGAACATGGGAATCACCTGGCTTGGAGAGAACCCGTACCAGCCCGCGTATTTCAAGCCCTATTTCACACCCGGTGCGTTATTGCCTGCTTCCTTTGTCATGTACGGCGAAGGTCAGCTAATCGAATTGCAGGAAGGACAAGGAGAGGCACTCGGACACCTGGAGAACCCTTATTTTAACCGTGACGTCTTCACCTTCTGTTCCCACCAGCACACGCCGGGCGCGATGGAGAACAATGGTCCGGGAATGACCGAGAGCAGCAGCGGAATCTATATCGCCTGGAAGGTATTCAGCGAGTACGCCGAAGCCGGCTCTCTTATCTTGAAGGAGTTGGTGCTGCATGCACTGTCTCGCCTGCTCCCCCTTCCTTCCCTGCGCACCAATCTGCCGGCCCGCGGCATAACGACCCTGCAGTATCAGCAGGCAGAGCAGCGTTATGTCAATCATCTGCTCTATGCTGCACCTGCCCTGAAGGGCCGGATTGAAGTCATCGAGGACCTCGTGCCGCTCCATGATATTACCGTCAGCCTGCGGCTCCCGTCTCCCGGCCCCGTCCACCGGGTTTATCTGGCTCCTTACATGACAGAATTGCCGTTCACACTCAGCCAGGATGGCGAGATTACTTACACGATTCCCTACCTGGAGAATCATCAGATGGCGGTAATTGAGCTGGTGTAGATTAGGTCCATTTATAGTAGAATAATAAGAGCTATACCATTGCCTAGAATGAGAGGATGACCGGGATGCTTCAGTCCATTGTGCACATTGCTCTAGTCGTTAAGGATTATGATGAAGCCATAGAATTTTATACAAACAAGCTGAATTTCACATTAGTTGAAGATCTCTATCAGCCCGAGCAGGATAAAAGATGGGTCGTAGTCTCCCCTCCCGGATCAGCAGGCACTACCCTTCTGCTGGCCCGGGCATCGAAGCCTGAACAAGAGTCCTTTATCGGCAATCAGGCAGGCGGACGGGTATTTCTTTTTCTGAACACCGATAACTTCTGGAGAGATTATCATGAAATGGTCTCCAGAGGGATTGAATTCGTCAGAGAACCCAAAGAGGAAGCGTACGGAATCGTTGCGGTATTCAAGGATCTGTACGGCAACCTGTGGGACCTGCTGCAGATGAACGCGGACCACCCGATTTCCAAGCGGGTACAATGATTGTACAGCACAACAGGCCAACTCACTGGAGTCCAAATCTATCTTGCAGATAGTTATCCAGAATCCGAAGGGGCTCGTGTAATGCCTGGTTTGGAAACTTATGAGTGACCTTATAGCCTATTCTTGGGGGCACTGACAGCGCCAGCTTCTGCAGAACAAATTCTCCCATCCCCATCATATGTGCGCCAATTGAAGCAGGAACGATCGTCCATTGTCTGGCATCCGTCAAAAAAGTAGTAATGAGTCCCGCTGTGTCCAGATGCACACGGGACGGGCACAGCGGGTCCCACCACTGGTCATGTCTGAATTGAAACTCCCGATTCCAATTGACGAAGACTTCATGCTCTGCCGCCAATTCTTCCATTTCTACTGTATCTCCAGCCTGCCGCCCTGGTACAGCCAAGCGCAACAGCACCATTTCTTCAGTAAAAAACGGTTGAACAGTAACGCTAGGCGATACGATTTCCCGTACCACAAACGCCACATCCATCTCACGCCGCTCAATACTATCAAAAGCCTCCTGAGTATGCTGCGTACGAATCTGCAGCCGGATGGACGGGGTATGCTGATTAAGCATTCTATATACCGGAGGCAAGACAAAGTGGCTTATACTTTCCGCAGCGCTTATGGCCAGACTTAACTGCGAACCGTTAGCCTTTAAGATTTGTGTCTCCCTCCAGAGCGCCTCCCATCTTTCCGCAATGCTGAAAAAGTTCTCCCCGTTTGGAGTCAGACTGATTTTGGGTGCCCCCTTTCTTCGCTCAACCAACAGGCCGCCCATTTCCTGCTCTAATGTCTTTAACCGGTAGCTTACCGTAGCTTGTGACAGGTGCAGCAGTTCGGCCGCTTTACTGATACTCCCTGTCCGTACGATAGCTAGAAACGCTTCAATCCCAGGAAAATACATCGCATACCACCTCAATATATAGAAAATATTAATATAGTTCACAAAATATTTGCGTTTTACAACATTATTCGTTATGTCTAAAATTATCATTAACACAGACAAGGGGTCAAATAGTCCAGGTTATGAAAAGGTGGTTTAACCATGAAGATTCTCATCGTTGGTCATTTTAACGAGACCGCACAATCAAAGATTACAAGGTATTTTCCGCAAGACTGGAATGTTGTCATTGTCCCGCCCGGACAAGAAATGCTGCATCATATTGAAGATTGCCAGGTCCTCATCCCTGAGCATATCAAAGTGGACCCTAGCCTGCTTGCTACCGCCCAAAAATTAAAATTGGTACAGACCGGTGCAGGTTATGATAATGTCGATATCTCTGCCTGTACACAGCTCGGCATTTGGGTGGCCAATGCAGCAGGAGTGAATGCACAGGCCGTGGCCGAACACGTAATGGCACTAATACTGTCCTATTATAAAAACATACCGTTTCTTGATCATTTCATGAAATCCAGGATGGATGAACATGACTTAGAGTATACAGGGAGTGAATTAGAAGGCAAAACCATTGGGATTATCGGGCTCGGCGCTATCGGAAAAAAAGTAGCTGCGTTTTGCAGGGTTTTTGATATGAATGTGCTGGCTTCTGCGAGAAAGACAGTGGTACAGGCTGACGATTTGGTGACAATGACGGATATCGATACTCTTCTAAGTACATCGGATATAGTCAGTGTACATGTACCCTTGACTGAGCAGACCAAGCACCTGATCAACCAAGAAGTGTTCAAAAAAATGAAGAATACCGCCCTTTTTATCAATACAGCCCGCGGGGGGATTGTCAACGAAAGAGACTTGATAGATGCCTTAAAAACTGGGGAACTTTCCGGCGCCTGCCTGGATGTGTATGAATCCGAACCGCTTCCTATAGACAGTGAGCTCCGCACTCTGAGTAATGTGATCCTTACTCCCCATACCGCAGGAATGCCCGATGGCCGGAAATTCCACAAAAAAAGATACGATTTCTTTATAGATAATATAAAACGTGTACAAAACGGGAAAGCGCCTGTGAGCAGGCTCAATCAGTTATTATAGTTACGGTGCAATAAAAAAGGCTTATGACATTGTACAATGTCATAAGCCTTTTTTTAGTACCGGCGAGAGGACTCGAACCTCCACGGTTTCCCACTCGATTTTGAGTCGAGCGCGTCTGCCATTCCGCCACGCCGGCATATTATACGTATATATCCGCTAAGGATAATTAAATTTTAGATAGAGAAGCAATTAAAGTATGTTATGAAGTTAAAAATGGTGCGCCCTGAGAGATTCGAACTCCCGGCCTTTTGATTCGTAGTCAAACGCTCTATCCAGCTGAGCTAAGGGCGCAAAATATGGAGCGGACGACGGGAATCGAACCCGCGACCCTCGCCTTGGCAAGGCGATGCTCTACCGCTGAGCCACGTCCGCACACGGTATGTATTCAAATGCTTTGATAAAAATGGCGGAACCGACGGGATTCGAACCCGCGATCTCCTGCGTGACAGGCAGGCATGTTAGGCCAACTACACCACGGTTCCAAATATTGCGGGGGCAGGATTTGAACCTGCGGCCTTCGGGTTATGAGCCCGACGAGCTACCGGGCTGCTCCACCCCGCGTCAGTTATAAAATATTCTCTTCTTGCTTGCAAAGTCTGCATGGTGGAGGCTGAGGGGTTCGAACCCCCGACCCTCTGCTTGTAAGGCAGATGCTCTCCCAGCTGAGCTAAGCCTCCATCGAAGAAGCAACTTAATGATCATAACACATTTCCACGAGATGTACAACCATAAATTTATCAAACAAAAAAGTTGGTGACTCGTATGGGATTCGAACCCATGTTACCTCCGTGAAAGGGAGGTGTCTTAACCCCTTGACCAACGAGCCAGATGAACGAACAATCTTTCGACAACAAAAGGTATTATATCAAATAAAATAGAATAATACAATAGAAATAGAAATATTCTATTATATGTTCAGTATCTACATCAAACGCGAAGAGCTTGCTCTTAAGCCCTCTAAGACATCTCTCTATCTGTAGGGCGGCCCAGGAGTCCTGCCTTCACCACGGCTCCCCAGTCTCCTGTGTAGGGTCTCAGAGGAAGCAGACAAGGTGAAATGACGGACATCTCTTCATTCACTTCTCAGTCTGCCCACGATCTCTATGAAATACATCAGCAATAGCACAACAAAAAACCACCGTTGATAATCAACAGTGGTCTTAAGTGCTTGGCAACGTCCTACTCTCCCAGGACCCTTCGGTCCAAGTACCATCGGCGCTGGAGGGCTTAACGGTCGTGTTCGGGATGGG